>NZ_JBQTCF010000031.1:0-49658 GCF_052379845.1 Roseinatronobacter sp. NSM
GCCCATCCGCACTGTCCGCGGCGCAGGATATGCCATCGGCGGGTAGCGCTGTTTCGGGGTGGTGGCGCGCTACATGGCGCGCTTTATCCCGCCAAATCTGGCCCTTGCGCGCGGGTCCTTGTCGAATAGCGCGGCAAGTTGTTCGGTCATCGCGCCCGCAAGTTGTTCAACATCGGTAATTGTAACCGCGCGCTGGTAGTAGCGTGTCACATCATGCCCGATCCCGATTGCCAGCAATTCCACGGCGCGGCGGCGTTCAACCAGTGCAATGACATCGCGCAGGTGCCGTTCCAGATAGTTGGCCGCATTCACCGACAGGGTGGAATCGTCTACCGGTGCCCCGTCGGATATGACCATCAGGATTTTGCGCGCTTCGGGCCTTGCCAGCATGCGCCTGTGCGCCCATTCCAGCGCTTCGCCGTCGATATTTTCCTTCAGCAACCCTTCTTTCATCATCAGGCCCAGATTGGGGCGCACCCGCCGCCACGGCGCATCGGCCTGTTTGTAGATGATGTGGCGCAGGTCGTTCAGGCGGCCGGGTTGCGCGCTGCGCCCTTCGCCCAGCCAGCGTTCGCGCGACTGCCCGCCCTTCCAGGCGCGGGTGGTGAAGCCCAGAATTTCGACCTTGACGTTGCAACGTTCCAGCGTGCGGGCCAGAACATCGGCGCAAATGGCGGCAATGGAAATGGGACGCCCGCGCATGGACCCTGAATTGTCCAGCAACAGCGTCACCACCGTGTCGCGGAATTCGGTGTCTTTTTCCTGCTTGAAGGACAGCGGCGTGGTGGGGTTGGCGACCACCCGCGCCAAACGGCCCGCATCAAGGATGCCTTCTTCCAGATCGAACAGCCAGGACCGGTTTTGTTGCGCCTGCAGGCGGCGCTGCAGCTTATTGGCCAGCCGTGACACAGCCCCTTTCAGCGGATCAAGTTGCTGGTCCAGATAGGCGCGCAGGCGTTCCAGTTCCGCAGGGTCGGCCAGATCCTCGGCACGGATTTCTTCGTCAAAGGCGGTGCTGAACACCTTGTATTCGGCATTTGCTTCTGAATGGGGGGGGGGTGGTGGCGGCTCCAGCGGCGCTTCGCCTTCGGGCATTTCGGCCTCGTCGGACATTTCGTCGCTGGCGTCCTGATCAAGGGCCGCATCCGCCTGCGCGCTGTCTTGCGCGGGGCTGTCGTCGTCGCTGTCCTGATCGGATTGTTCGTCCTGTCCGGTGCTGTCGGGGGTGTCCTGTTCTTCTGGCTGGTCCTCGGCCTCGGTGTCGGTGCTGTCGTCCTGATCGCCGGTATCGTCGGGGTCATCGCCCAGCTGGTCGCCATAGCCCAGATCCTCGATCATCTTGCGGGCGAACCGGGCGAAGGCGGTCTGATCGGCCAGCACCTGTTCCAGCCCGTCCAGCGTGCCGCCTGCACGGTCGGTGATGAAATCGCGCCACAGGTTCAGCACATTATCGGCCCCTTGGGGCAGGGTGCGGCCTGTCGCCAGTTCGCGAATCATGTAGCTGGCCGCAACCGGCAGCGGCGCATCCTGCCGGTCGCGGATCTGGGCATAGCCTTTGCGGGTGGCGTCATGGGAAATACGCGCGTCAATATTCTTCGCGGTGCCGGGCATGTGGCGCGCGCCGACTGCTTCGCAGCGGGCATCTTCCATGGCCTGATACAGGTCGCGCGCCATCTGCCCTTGTGGCAGGTAACGGGTATGGGTGGCGTCATCGTGGAAACGCAGGCGCAAGGCCAGCGTATCGGCGGTGCCGCGCGCCAGAAGCACTTCGTCGCGGGTCATGCGGCGCGTGACCTGCGGCAGGCGCATGGTATCACCACTGACGCCGGGCGGGTCCACCGAATAGGTCACGGTCATATCACGGGCATCCGCCATCGTGCGTGTCGCGTCAGACAGCGCCTTCTTGAACGGGTCGGCAGGGTTGTCGGTGCGGGTCATGCGGCGGCGTGCTCTTGGTTTTTGGGGTCCTTGCCAAGAGATAGACCAGAGCACGCGGAAAAGAAAGCGTTGGGCCCGTCAAAAGATGGGTCAAAATCTGGGGCTGGGGGCGATGCAATTTGTCCCGGTATATTCCGAACAACCAATCATCACACCGCTCATGCCGCCAAGGGTATTGCCAAAGCCGAATGTTCCGGCGGCTTCTTCGGCATTTGGTCCGTAAAATGCGCCGTCCAACTCGCCCCAGGCTTGTTGTCCACCATAGTCGAAGGTCGTATCGACGGTGTTGAAAAACCGCGCATTAGGGTCGATGGCGGCATTCTGGAAGCCGGCGGTTAGCGCTGTGGACTGGCCGCTTGCGTCATCGCGCAAGGTGCCGTTGAATTGCCCGGATAACTGGCCTGCCGCAAAATCCACATCCAGTTGTGTGATGCCTGATGCGCGCCCGGCATATCTGGTGCCGTCGGCGGTGATGCTGGCGCCTGACTGGAACTGTCCGGTATATGTCGCGGATGATCCGGGCAGGTGCACCCGGTCGGAAGAACCTGGCCCGGAATGCAGGGCTGCAAACCCGTCCTTATCCTGGTCCGGTCCGTAGCCGTTCACCGCGAATGCCCCCGCATAGGAATGCACCGCGCGCAATTCATTGACCAGATACGCGCTTTTGGCGTTGGCGACCGCGCATTCCGGCACCACCGCGCCGCCACCGGCGCGGTCGCACACCACGCTGACCCCCACAAGGGGACCATTGTGAAAATCCACGCGGGCGCCGATGTCCAAGGTGTTATAGGCCATCGTCGCTTCCAGCCCCGCAGCGGGGTCTTGCCCGTTGCGGGCCAGCACGCCGCCGGAATTGCCTTGGCCGGATTGGGGCAATGTGTTGGGCGGGGCGGCGCTTGTCGACGCGGTGGTTTGGTGCGTGGGCGGATTGCCAAATCCGGTGGCCCCTTCGTTACTGCACGCAGCGATAAGCGTAAGTGCAAAACATGAAATAATGACTGCGCGCGACATGGCCTTTGCCCTCGTGGTTAATAAATACTTAATGTGTGAATGCCCGAGGAATATGTCCAAAATTGGGGTAAATAGCGGTCAACTTGGCGCAGTGATGAAAATTTGGAAACAATCGGTGCTGCAATCCGGCACTTTTTTCAGGACAGTTTGGCGCTGAACATTATCGCACAGATGCTGTGCAAAACTCCGTGTTTGCAACGCGGTGTGGATGGTTATGTGGGGTGGTGTAACCTATAACCAACTTGAAAAGGCGCATTATGTCTGCAACTCCTCGTATTGCCGTGATCCTGGGCAGCACCCGTGATTCCCGTTTTGGCGAAACACCCGCAAAATGGATCCTTGAACGCGCACAGGCGCGCGCCGGGTGGGATGTCGAATATCTGGACCTGAAGGATTTTGACCTGCCGTTGTTTAACGAAGTGGCGTCCAATGCGTGGATGCCGTCCGAAGACACCAAAGCCAAAGCGTGGCAAGAAAAAATTGGCCAGTTCGACGGCTTCATTTTCGTGACGCCGGAATATAACAGGTCCATCACCGGGGCGCTGAAAAACGCGCTGGACCAAGCCTATGTCGAATGGAACCGCAAGGCATTCGGGATTGTCAGCTACGGGTCTGTGGGCGGCACACGCGCGGCGGAACATTTGCGCACCATCGGGATTGAATTGCAGATGGCGTCAACCCGTTCGGCAGTGCATATCGGTGGCGGTGACTTCTTCGCGGTGCACCCGCTGGGCGGCCAGTCCAAACCGATGTCAGACATTGAAGGGTCGATTGGCGGCTCCGCTGATGCGATGCTGGATGAGCTGGACTGGTGGACCCGCGCAACCATGGCGGCACGCGGTTAAACCTTGTCAGGGCGCAGGAGTGCGATATGTGATTCCCGCGCGCCCCGACATTTGTGAAGGCACCACGCTGTGCCCGCGTTCATTGACGTTGCCGCGACCCACCCTGACCCTTTGTGGGTCGCGTGTTTTTATGTGCCAAGCCAGTTCCCACGTGATCGCTACAGATTGTAGATATGTGTTCGGTTGCGCGGGGCACCTGCTGCCCGCCTTAAAGGGTTGGATAGTTTTGCAGTTGGAATGGCCCAGCCGCACCAATGGCGTGCTATAGCGGGGTCTGACCGCAAAATGTGCATATACCCGCCATGACAGGGGTATGGCGTCAGGCAATGTCCTGAATGACAACCCCTTTCCAGCCAAGCCCGCGATATGTTTCGAAACCTTCGGTAGTATGGTAACATACAAGCTTGTTATTCGCGACGAAATAGCCTGATTTGGGGTCCATCCCGTCGGGGATGACGACTTTCTCTGACAGGAAACCCGTCCCGTCTGATGATGCGATCACCCGCGCGTGGCGGTCGACCAGCAAAGCGCGGGTGTTGCGTCTGGCCATGCTGTCATCCATCCGCAACGCGCCCACAATCGCGCGCGCTTGCGCTTCCCAGTCGAAACTGGTTGCCATAACCCCCAAGACCCGCCCGTTCTTGTCGCCATTTTCACGGATGGTACAGGCGTAGGAGATGGTTTGCCGGTCGCCAAGATAGGCAGAGCGCACGACTTCGCCAGCGGTGAATTCATCGCCTGAGCGTTGTGCAAGCGTTGTGCCGAACCACGGCAGGTCCCCGATTGATTTGTTTATGACATCGAATTCCCTTGGCCGTGCATTGGCCAGAATGCGCCCGTTGCGGTCTACAATCCATAAATCCAGATAAATATTATATGCGTCCAAAATGATACCCAGACGCCTGGTCGCCCTGTCCAGACTGCGCTGGTCAGTATCGGCCAGCGCCGACACAAAGGCCGCATCGGTCGCCCACCAGCGAACATCGCAGGTGCGTTCATACAGATTGCGGTCAATGGTATCGACGGCGGTGAAAGCCAGATCAACCAGCCTTTCGCCGGTGCTTTCGCGTTCCATTGCAGCCACCATTGCCGTCAGGTCGGACAATCGGCGGTGCAACTGGGCTTGAATATCCTGAGCGATGGCGTTGATTTCCGTGCCCACAGCGCTCACTTCATCCGCGACAACACCAAACCCGCGCCCAACCTGACCGGCGCGTGCTGCTTCGATTTTGGCGTTGATTGCCAGCATTTTCATCTGGACAGTAATCTTGCTTATGCTGGCAATACTTTTGCTGGCATAGCGCGTGGCTTCATTGCTTTGTGCCGAAATCGTTTCCAGCGAAATGCGCTGGCCCACGGGCGTTTGTGTCTGTGCAATATCTTTCACCTGTCGTCCCTTGTGGTGGGGGCCTGAATTGGGGCGCTTCAAGGCACCATAAGGGCGAAAGGTAAATTTTTATTGCACCCACCGAACAAAATGCCCTGCAACGCCATATTCGGGTTGCAGGGCATTTGGGTCAGGGCGCGCGGCGTTTCGTGCTTAGCCAAGGGCCATGCTGACCGCAGATTCCGGCAGTTCCTCGTCAAAGCAACGCTGATAGAATTCGGCCACTGTCTGGCGCTCCAACTCGTCGCATTTGTTCAGGAAGGACAGGCGGAACGCATAGCCGATGGACCGGAAAATACGCGCGTTTTCCGCCCAGTTGATGACGGTGCGCGGGGACATGACCGTGGACAGATCGCCATTCATAAACGCAGTCCGCGTCAGGTCGGCCACAGTCACCATCTGGCTGATTTCCTGCCGCCCCTTGGCGGTGTTATAGGCCGGGTTCTTGGCCAGGACGATGGCGGCTTCGGCATCATGGGACAGATAGTTCAGCGTTGCCACCAGTGACCAGCGGTCCATCTGCGCCTGGTTGATTTGCTGAACCCCGTGATACAGGCCCGTCGTGTCGCCCAGACCCACAGTATTGGCCGTTGCAAACAGCCGGAAACTGGGATGCGGGGTGATGATTTCATTCTGGTCCAGCAGCGTCAGCTTGCCGTCATGTTCCAGAACACGCTGGATAACAAACATCACATCGGGGCGGCCTGCGTCATATTCATCAAACACAATCGCAACCGGATTGCGCAGCGCCCAAGGCAGAATGCCTTCCTGAAATTCGGTGACCTGCACGCCGTCCTTCAGCTTGATGGCGTCCTTGCCGATAAGGTCGATCCGGCTGATATGGCTGTCAAGGTTCACCCGCACGGATGGCCAGTTCAACCGCGCCGCGATTTGTTCAATATGGGTGGATTTGCCCGTCCCATGATAGCCCTGAACCATGACGCGCCGATTATAGGCGAAACCGGCAAGTATGGCCAATGTCGTGTCAGGGTCGAATTTATAGGTCGGGTCCAATGCGGGAACGCGGTCTGTCGCTTCGGCAAAGCCCTTGACCGTCATGTCGCTGTCAATGCCGAACACATCGCGCACATGGATTTCTTCGGTCGGTTTCATTGGTGCCGTCATAGTGTCATTTCCCGCCTGAAAGTGTCGTCTGATGCGCAAGAAGCGCGCGATTGCCTAGTCTGTGGAACATATCCCGCGCAGGTGCAAGGGGAAGGGGGCAGCGCCAGTTCTGTTGTCGCGCCTTTTTATGCATCTGCCCGCGCACCGGGTGCGCGGGCCTGGTGTGGCGTCTGCCCAGCAGGTCATATGCCCTGCGTCAGACCTTGGACACTGCGTCAAGAATACGCGCCCATGATCTGATTCCGCGATGAAAGCTGTCCAGATCATATTTTTCATTCGGGGAATGGATCTGGTCGTCATTCTTGGCAAAGCCTATCAACATGGAATCCATGCCAAGGATGGATTTGAAATATCCCGCAATGGGAATTGACCCGCCTGCACCGACGAATGCCGCCGGGCGCGGCCACTCATCGCTAAGGGCTGCGCGCGCCGCTTCGAATGCCGGGTGGTCCGTTGCCATGACCGATGCGGGCGACGCGCCATGGTCCAGAAATTCCACGCGGCAATCGGCGGGAATGCGGGCGCGCACGAAATCGCGGAACGCGGCGCGCAATTTATGGGGGTCTTGCTGGCCTACCAGCCGGAAGCTGACCTTGGCGGAGGCCTGCGCGGGCAGGACCGTTTTGAACCCGGCGCCAGTGTAACCCGCCGTCATCCCGTTGATTTCGCATGTCGGACGCGACCAGATCATTTCCAGCACGCTGCGCCCGGCTTCGCCAGCGGGGTGTTTCAGCCCCACCGACCCCAGAAATGCGTCAGGGTCAAAGCCCAGCCCGTCCCATTGCGCGCGCAAATCGTCGGGCAGATCGGGCACATCATCGTAGAAACCGGGCACTGTTACGCGGCCCTGATCATCATGCAATTCCGCCAGAATGCGCGCCAGAACGCGGGCGGGGTTCATGGCCGCCCCCCCGAAGGAACCTGAATGCAGGTCGCGGGTCGGGCCATGGATGATGATTTCCTCGCCCAGCAGGCCGCGCAACATGGTGGTGACAGCGGGCGTTTGCGCATCAAAAAGCCCCGTGTCGCATATCAGCGCCAGATCGGCGCGCAGCGCGTCGCGGTTTGCCTGCAGATAGGGCACAAGCGACGGCGAGCCGCTTTCTTCTTCGCCTTCCATGCAGAAGGTCAGTTTCACCGGAAGGGTTCCATGCACCGCCAGCCATGCCCGGCACGCCTCAACGAAGGTCATCAACTGGCCCTTGTCGTCAGACGCGCCGCGCGCGCGGATCACTTTTCCGTTGGGGGTGTCTTCGATCAAGGGCGCAAACGGGTCGTGGTCCCACAGCTCCAGCGGGTCCACGGGTTGCACGTCATAATGCCCGTAAAACAGCAAATGCGGCGCGTCGGGCGCGCCCCCTGTCGCCACAACCATAGGGTGGCCCGGCGTGTCATCCTTGCGGGCAGAAAAGCCAAGCGTGTTCAGGTCATTAACCAGCCATTGCGCGGCGCGGTCCACATCCGGCGCGAAGGCGGGGTCGGTGGAAATGGACGGGATGCGCAGCAAATCCTGCAGCCGTTCAAGGGCGTTGGGCAAATCCTGGTCAATATGGTCCAGAACGCTGTTCAGGTCAGGTGTCATCTTGCTTCTCCGGATTTCAGGTCTGCGGCAGCCTATCAAAGCATGTCGGGCTGTCCAGCCCCGTATCAGCGTTTATAACGGTCCCGAACACCATGATTGATTCGGATGGAAGACGACATGAAATTCTGCAACATCTTTGGTCTGTCTACTGCAGCGGCCATCGCCATTTCGGGGTCAATGGCTGTGGCTGACCCTGCCACGTCAGAGCATTTTGAACTGGGCGAGTCGCGCATCACCCTTCATTTGCATGATTTCCTGACGGATGAGGAACTGACCGTTTTGCGCCTTGTCGGCCAGAACGAAGACGCGCTTGCGTTGTTCCTGCCCGAGGGCGCGGGGGGCTTCGGGGCCTTGGCGGTTGCGCCTGCTGACGGGTTTATTCGTGACGGCATGCCTGCCCCCTCTGCGGTGGCGTTGTCGGAATTGCCCGATATGGACGGCGCAAAAGCGGCGGCTGTTGCGGAATGCAACACGCTGCGCAGCGGTGGCCGCGCCTGCGAGGTTGTGCTTGAAATCGCGCCGCGCTGAGGGGCAGGCACCAGCAACCTTTTCGCGACAATAGGTCGCTTCAATTTTGATTTGTTCTAATCGCATGTTTGATTTAGGTCAAAGGCAATACCGCGCCCCTGGCCTATCAATGGGGCGGTTCGGTCCTTTCGGCAGTGTTGGACACTGACAACGGATCGCTATAGATGAATATGTACCCAGCAGCCGCGAGGGAGAGGGTCTTGAATTATAACGCCGCGCTCGATACCGCCATTCAAAGGCTTCATGACGAAGGCCGCTACCGGACCTTCATCGATATCGAACGCCGTCAGGGCCAGTTTCCGCATGCCATGTGGACCCGTCCGGACGGTGAACAACAGGAAATCGTTGTCTGGTGTGGCAATGATTATCTGGGCATGGGCCAGAACCCTGTTGTGTTGCAGGCCATGCATGAAGCGCTGGACGCGACCGGCGCGGGGTCGGGGGGCACGCGCAATATTTCCGGCACGACAGTGTATCACAAACGGCTGGAAGCCTCGCTTGCTGATCTGCACGGCAAGGAAGCGGCGCTTGTCTTTACCTCTGCCTATATTGCCAATGATGCCACGCTTTCGACCTTGCCGAAGCTGTTTCCGGGCCTGATCATCTATTCTGACGCCCTGAATCATGCGTCCATGATTGAAGGGGTGCGTCGCAATGGCGGTGCGAAGCGTATTTTCCGCCATAATGATGTCGCGCATCTGCGTGAATTGCTGGCAGCGGATGATCCTGCCGCGCCCAAGCTGATTGCCTTCGAATCCATCTATTCCATGGACGGGGATTTTGGCCCCATCAAGGAAATCTGCGATCTTGCCGATGAATTCGGCGCGCTGACCTATATTGACGAAGTGCACGCCGTTGGCATGTATGGCCCGCGTGGTGCCGGTGTGTGCGAACGCGACGGGTTGATGGACCGGATCGACATTATCAACGGCACATTGGCCAAGGCCTATGGCGTGATGGGCGGCTATATCGCGGCATCTGCCAAGATGTGTGACGCCGTGCGGTCCTATGCGCCGGGTTTCATTTTCACAACGTCCATTCCCCCCGCCGTGGCGGCTGGTGCGGTCGCTTCGGTTGAATATCTGAAAACAGCCCAATATTTGCGCGACAAGCAACAGGAAAACGCACGCATTCTGAAAATGCGCCTGCGCGGGCTTGGCCTGCCGATCATTGATCATGGCAGCCATATTGTGCCCGTGCATGTGGGCCACCCTGTCCATTGCAAGGCGATTTCGGATATGTTGCTGGAACAAAACGGAATTTACGTCCAGCCCATCAACTTTCCGACGGTGCCGCGCGGCACCGAGCGCCTGCGCTTCACGCCGTCACCGGTGCATAAGCCGCGCATGATTGATGACCTTGTTCGTGCGATGGACGGGCTTTGGGCGCATTGTGCGCTAAATCGTGCCGAAATCTCTGCCTGATAAATCTTAACGCTTCAATTCGACGTGAAAACCCGTATACTGTAACCATTCGTCAATGGATCGAAAGAAATCCATGTCGAGAGAGTGTTATTTGAGCAACAATATCTGTGTTAAGGGGCGGGAATGAAGTGGTTTGGCAGCAAACCCGAGGCAGAGGCTGAAACACAGACTGGTGCTGTGGGCTTTGACGATTTCGAGGTGCGACTGGGTGACCTGATGCGTGGCGAACGCGCCACCATGGGCAAATCGTTGTTGGATGTGCAGCGGGAATTGCACATCAGGGCAACATATATATCGGCCATCGAAGCGGGGGATTTGTCCGCCTTTGAGGCCACAAGTTTTGTCGCGGGGTATGTGCGGTCCTATGCGCGCTATCTGGGCATGGACCCGGATTGGTGCTATGCGAAATTCTGCGCCGAAACCAATTTTTCCATCAGCCCTGACTTGCAAAAAGCGCTTGCGCCCAAGCGGCCAGATGTGCCGGTTAACCGCGATTTCCAATTGGGGATGCTGTCGCGCACCCGGCTGGCCGCGGAACCCGAACCGTTCTGGCGCAGGCTGGACATGGCGGCTTTGGGGTCGATTACCGTTCTGCTGGCCCTGATTGTGGGTCTTGGATATGGCGGCTGGACCGTGCTGAAAGAAGTGCAGCGCGTGAACCTTGTTCCGGCCGATCAACCGCCCGAGGTGATGGCCGATCTCGACCCTGTCATGTCAGGTGCCGCCCCGCGTGTCTCTGAGAGCGGCGCTGATGATTTGCGCATTGGCAATCAGGACACGATCACCGCGAATGCGCAAGGTGTTGTGCGCGCCTACCGCCCCGAAGCGCTGGACGCACCAGTCATGGTGTCGCGTGATGGCCCGATTGCGGCCATCAACCCGCGTGACGCCGCGACGCCGGCGGCAGAGCGCGAAGACCTGACACGCAGCGCGATCGAACGCGCGTTGGCTGATGCGTCGGGGGGTATTATTGCCCAACCCGATACGCCGGAAACAGCCGGCGTGCGCGTGACAGGTGACGGGCCGCCACAAGTTGAAATTCTGGCCGTTCGGCCCAGCTGGGTGCGTGTGCGTGCGGCGGATGGCACTGTGTTGTTCGAGCGTATTCTTGATGCGGGCGAACGCTACATCGTGCCCCAATCTGAAGAACCCCCGATCCTGCGCGCCGGAAATTCCGGGTCCGTCTATATGCTTGTGGATGGGCAGCCTTTTGGCCCCACGGCACCGGGTGCACAAGTTGTTGATCAGGTGCGGCTGTCCCCGGATGCCGTGTCGGAACGCTTTGATGTGGCCGACCTGACAGGCGACAGCGATCTGATGAATTTCATTGATTTCGCGCAAATCGCACCGTGACCTTGCGGTTTCGCAATTCGACTGCGCGCGGTAACGGCAGGTTGCCGCGCGCAGTCATGTGGTTTATCTATCCCCAAGTGTTTTCTTGACAAAGGGCGGTCTTCGCATGGATCACAACCATATTCGCCCATGGCGCAACATCGAACGGCGCAAGTCGCGCCAGATCATGGTGGGCAATGTGCCTGTGGGCGGTGGTGCCCCCATCAGCGTGCAAACCATGACCAACACTGATTCCAGCGATGCGCGCGCGACCATCAAGCAGGTTCTGGCCTGTGCCGAAGCGGGCGCCGATATTGTGCGCGTGTCCGTGCCCGACACGGACGCCAGCCGCGCCCTGCGCGAAGTGGTGCGCGAAAGCCCTGTGCCCATCGTGGCGGATATTCATTTTCACTACAAACGCGGGATCGAAGCTGCCGAAGCGGGCGCGGCCTGCCTGCGCATCAACCCCGGCAATATTGGCGACGCGGCCCGCGTGCGCGAAGTGATCAAGGCCGCCCGCGATCATGATTGTTCCATCCGCATTGGCGTGAATGCCGGGTCACTGGAACGGCATTTGCTGGAAAAATACGGCGAACCCTGCCCTGATGCCATGATTGAAAGCGGGCTGGAACATATCCGCATTCTTCAGGACAATGATTTCCATAATTTCAAGATCAGTGTGAAAGCGTCTGATGTGTTCATGGCCTCTGCGGCCTATATGGGGCTGGCCGAGGCCACCGACGCGCCCATCCATCTGGGCATTACCGAAGCGGGCGGTATGATTTCGGGCACTGTGAAATCCGCCATCGGGTTGGGCAATTTGTTGTGGATGGGGATTGGCGATACCATTCGCGTGTCCCTGTCTGCGGACCCGGTGGAAGAAGTGAAGATCGGCTATGAAATCCTGAAATCGCTGGGGCTGCGTCATCGCGGGGTCAGCATTATTTCCTGCCCATCCTGCGCGCGTCAGGGCTTTGACGTTATCAAGACCGTCAGCGCGCTGGAAGACAGGCTGGCCCATATCAAAACCCCCATGAGCCTGTCGATCATCGGCTGTGTTGTCAATGGCCCCGGTGAGGCGCTGATGACCGATATCGGTTTTACCGGGGGGGGCGCAGGGTCGGGCATGGTCTATCTGGCGGGCAAGCAAAGCCACAAACTGTCAAATGCCGACATGATTGAACATATTGTCGAACAGGTCGAACGCCGCGCCGCCGAGATTGAGGCCCTGAAGGCCAGCGACCAAGCGGCGCAATAAATCCGCACCATGCCTGCACACAGGTTGAACCACGCGTGACCGGCGTGGCGCGAAACAATCTTAGCTGCCCACCTCTGCCAGCAATTGCGCATTGCCACCCGACGCTGTGGTGTCCACGCATAGATGACGTTCCAGCAGCACATGGCCCGCATCCGGCATGCCGGTAATCAGGGGCACGATGGGCCCGTCACGTTGGGCAAGTATGCGCGCGATGTGCTGCGCCTGGTCCTTTGGCCCCCAGAAAACCACAGCTGAAAACCCATCCATAGTGTCCAGCCCGTCGGGAATTCCGGCCAACGCCATGGCCTGCCCGCCAAGGGCGCGCACGATCTCGGCTTGGTGTTGCGCCTGCGCGGGCTGTGGCCCAAGGCACAGCACGGGCGCGCGCGGGACATGGCGCAAACGGTTGGTTTCGCCCGTCGGACCGGGCAGTTCCAGTTCCTGTTGATGGGCGGCAGTGGCACTTGCGGGGGTTGCCAGCGCCTGTTCCAGCACCGACCGTGACAGGCACGGGGCTGGTTGCTGGGAATGGCCCGCGTGGTTTTGTGTGAAGCGATGCAGGTACTGCGGCCCCCCGGCTTTGGGGCCAGTGCCTGACAGCCCTTCGCCGCCAAAAGGCTGGCTGCCCACCACTGCGCCGATCTGGTTGCGGTTGACATATGTATTGCCCACGCGCACCCGTTCGACAACATGCTGCACGCGCGCGTCAATGCGCGTGTGCAACCCGAAGGTCAGGCCATAGCCACGGGCGTTGATGTCATCGATAACGCCGTCCAGATCCGATGCGCGAAACCGTGCAATATGCAAAACCGGCCCGAACACTTCGCGCGCAAGGTCCGCTATGCCGGAAACGCGCAGCGCAACCGGCCCAATGAAATACCCGCCTTCGGGCGCTTTGATCTGGTGCAGAACGCGCCCTTGGCTGCGGGCTTGCGCAATATAGGCCGCAATCTGGTCGCGCGCATCGCGGTCGATTACGGGGCCAATATCAGTTGTCAGGTGCCACGGGTCGCCAAGGCGCAATTCGTCCATGGCCCCAAACAGCATATTTTCCAGGCTGTCCGCAATATCTTCTTGCAGATACAGACACCGCAGCGCCGAACAGCGTTGGCCTGCGGACTGAAACGCAGACGCCAGAATGTCGCGCACGGCTTGTTCGGGAAGCGCGGTGCTGTCCACAATCATGGCGTTCAACCCGCCTGTTTCCGCGACCAGGGGCGCGTCTGGCGACAGGTTGTCGGCCATTGCGCGCCGTATCCGCAAGGCTGTGTCCGTGGACCCGGTGAAGGCAACGCCACTGACGCGCGCATCCGATGTCAGCGCCGCGCCAACCGTGCCGCCATCCCCTGGCAGCAGTTGCAGCACATCGCGCGGCACACCGGCATCATGCAACAAAGTGGTGGCGAAATGGGCAATCAGCGGGGTTTGTTCCGCAGGTTTGGCCAGAACGCCATTCCCCGCCGCCAACGCCCCGGCAATCTGGCCGGTGAAAATGGCCAGCGGGAAATTCCATGGGCTGATGCAGGCAAACACCCCGCGTGCAGGCGCAACCAGGCCCTGTGCCTGCCGCGCGTAATAGCGCAGAAAATCCACGGCCTCGCGCAATTCGCCTACGGCATCCAGTTGGGTTTTGCCAGCCTCGCGTGCCAGTATGGCAAAGATTGCTCCAAAATGGTCTTCATACAGGTCCGCAGCGCGGTTCAGCACCCGCGCACGCGTTGCGCTGTCCACGTCCCATGCGCGCGCGGCCCCCAATGCGGTGTTGACGTCCTGCGCGCTGGCGGGCGCGATCTGTCCCACGTGTTCAGCCAGATCGGCGGGGTTGTGCATGTCGCGCGCGGTGTCGGGGGTAGGGGGTGTTGCCAGCAAGGGGCCAGCGCGCAGTTGGGTCATATGATGGGGGGCGCGCGCGTCATCAATGGCGGCCAAATCCCTGTGGCATGCCAGATCCCAGCCGCGCGAATTGCGCCGGTCCTTGCCAAACAGCCCCGGCCCCAGCGCCAGTTTCGGGTTGCGCCCCGCAGGCAGCGCGTCCAGCGCTGCAAAAGGGCAGGCGGCCACGGTTTCGGGTGGCACATCTTCATCGACAATCTGGTTCACAAAGGACGAATTCGCCCCGTTTTCCAGCAATCGCCGCACCAGATAGGCCAGCAAATCCTTATGCGCGCCTACCGGGGCATAGATGCGGCAGCGCGTCTTGTTGCGGGTCAGCACCAGATCATGCAGCGCCTCGCCCATGCCATGCAGGCGTTGGAATTCATATTCCTGCGGATTTGTCTGCATGTCCTTTGCCATATGCAACACGGCCGCGACTGTATGCGCGTTATGCGTGGCAAATTGCGGATAGATGCGCGCGGTCATGCCCAGCAATTTACGCGCACAGGCGATGAAATTGACATCGGCCGCAGGTTTTTGCGTCAGCACTGGAAACCCGTCCAGCCCCATGACCTGCGCGCGCTTGATTTCCGTGTCCCAATAAGCCCCTTTGACCAGCCGCACCATCAGTTTGCGGTTATGCGCGCAGGCCAGGTCATGCAACCAGTCAATCACATCGCCCGCGCGCGGGCCGTAAGCCTGCACCACCACGCCGAACCCGTCCCACCCTTCAAGGGCAGGGTCGCGCAGCACTTCGGCAATCACATCCAGCGACAGGGCCAGACGGTCCTGTTCCTCGGCGTCTATGTTGAAGCCCATTCCCAGCGCCGCCGCCAGCCGTGCCAGTTCGCGCACGCGCGGCACCAGTTCGGCCATGACGCGGTCGGCCTGTGCCAGTTCATAGCGGGGGTGTAGTGCCGACAGCTTCACGGAAATGCCGGGATTGGCGCGAATATCCGCCCCCGTGGCTGCCGCCCCAATGGCGCGAATGGCGCTGCGATAGGCCGCAAGGTAGCGCTGCGCATCGTCCATGGTGCGCGCCGCTTCGCCCAGCATGTCATAGGAATAGCTATACCCGCGCGCTTCCATTTTTGCCGCGCGGGCCATGGCTGTGGTGATGGTTTCGCCCAGCACGAACTGGCGGCCCATTTCCTTCATCGCGCGGCCCACAGCAGTGCGGATGACAGGCTCGCCCAGCCGTTTGACAGCACCACGTAGAACTTGCGCCGCGCTTTTGCTGCGATCATCCAGAACGCGCCCCGTCAGCATCAGCGCCCAAGTGGAGGCATTGACCAGACTGGATGAGGACCGTCCCAGATGCTTGCCCCAATCCGATGGGGCAATCTTGTCTTCGATCAGGTCGTCGATGGTGGCCGCGTCAGGCACACGCAACAAGGCTTCGGCCAGACACATCAGCGCGATCCCTTCATCTGTGGACAGCCCGTATTCCGCCAGAAACACTTCCATCAACCCCGGTGCGGCCTGCGTGCGAATATCAGTGACAAGGCGCGCTGCGTCCGCGCTGATTTTGGTGCGCGCGGGCAGGTCGAGCGCCGCTTGGTCGCGCGCGCCCGCCACAGTTTCCGCTTCATTGCGCAAGATCATATCTGTAAGTTGAAAGGGCGGGCGCTGTGGGGTTGTCATAGGGTTCACCATTTTCGGGAATATGACCCGAGCATGGCATATATTGCGGTTGAATTCTGCCTTATTTGGCGATAATGGCAGTGAAAATATCTTAAAAAAACAAGTGCAGCGAAACAATGGCCCGTATAAAGTTAGACAGTTTTGACCACGCCATCTTGCGGATTCTGGCCGTGGATGGGCGCCTTAGTGTGACCGATCTTGCATCGCGCATTGGTTTGACCAAATCCCCCACCCAGGCGCGGTTGCGCAGGCTGGAAGAACAGGGCGTCATTCACGGCTACCGCGCCATGATCGACCCCCATCAGATTGACGCGGCGCATATTGCCTTTGTCGAAGTGAAAATGTCGGACACGCGCGAAACTGCGCTGCAGGCGTTCAATGATGCGGTGCGCAATGTCCCTGAAATAGAGGAATGCCACCTTATTGCAGGGGCGTTCGACTATCTGCTGAAAGTGCGCAGTCGGGATATCGCGTCCTACAGGCGTGTTCTGGCCGAACATATTTCCGGCTTGCCCTATATTACATCGACATCAACACATGTGGTGATGGAAGCAGTCAAGGAAACCGGGGAACAGCCAGTGTTCTAGCGCATGTCGCGCAAAAGTGGGAACCGGTTTTGTGCCAAAAGACATGCGACACGCTCTGAAGGCGTCAGCGGCGCGTTGCCGTCAGCGTAGTGATTGGCCCGCTGCGCAGGATCAACTCGCCCCGGTTGCCAATATCAAACCCGTCGGCATGTTCCAGCGCGTCCAGAAAACGCCGTTCCAGATTGCGCAGCGCTGTCGGGCAGGCCAGTCGCGTTGTGCCAAGGTCTGTCAGGGACAAGCGGCCCTGCTGAATGGCGGCTTGTCCGACATACAGGTTACAGGCCAGCCGCCCCGTGATCTGGCCATCGGCCACCGCCAGTGTCAGGTCCGGATTGGGCGCGCCATGCGCGACGCCGAACAGCGATTGCACATACCAGGTGCCGCCTTGCAACAAGCGCAGCGGTGCGCCTGCGCAGCCTGCACTGCTGTCGGGGGCGTTGCGGCGTGTCAGTGTCGCAGACACCGGATAAGGGATGTGCCCATCGCGCAGGCGGCAATAGGCATCACTCAGGCGCAGGGACATCGTGTCAGTGTCGAATACCAGCGCGCCGTCATCAGTGCGGCGCGCTGTCATCTGGTCCAGCATTTCCTGATCGCCGTCCGGGCGGGGCAGGGTGATGACGGCCTGTTCCAGCCCCAGCTGGATTTGCCAGCTTTCATCCGCGGCAAAGGCCGTGATGGGCAGAATTGGCTGCGTGGGAATGCGCGCGCAGGTCACGGGCGCGCCATCGGGCGGCAGCAGCGTGACATCCGGCCCATCATCGTTCAGTCGTGTGCCATCTGCGGCCAGAAAACTGCCATCGCCCTGATCCAGAAACTGCCGCGCCGGTCGTGGCGATGTGGCGCGCAGCCCGTCATCCATCGGGGCCAGTGTCAGCACCGTGTCATCCGCGCACGCCCAGGAAGACCGGAACCCAAGTGCAAGAATGGGGTGCAGGTCCAGTTCGGGCGTTGTGCTGCGCCCGTCCAGCGGCAGTTGCGCGCTTTGCGCCAGCAGCTGCCCGTCCAGCACCAGCCCCGCCTGCAGGCTGCCCGCTTGCCGTGGCAATGCCGTGAAGCTGTGGGCGGCTGTGCTATCGCCTGAACGCGTGTCATGGCGCTGTGCGGCCAGCACCTGCCCCGCAGAGTCCAGAACGACCGTCACAGTTTCGGCCCCCTGCGGCGCGGGTGTTTCCCAGTGCAGGGTTGCAGTCACATCGCGCGCGGCGGCGTTCGCGGTCGTGGCAAGCACGGCTATCGCAGCAAAGGTAAGGCGCATCGCATGCTCCTGCAGTGTTAGCCCCATAACAGGGCTTACCGCATACATGCCCCGCGCGACAACCCGTATTGGCCGCGCGCCAGCCTTATGGGACCTGTCAGGCCGTTCAGGCGCGTTCCGAATACTCGAACGTTTCTGTGTTCACGACGATATCTTCGTCCTGGCCCACAAAGGGCGGAACCAGAATGCGCAGGCCATTGTCCAGAACCGCAGGTTTGAAGCTGTTTGCGGCGGTCTGCCCTTTGACCACTGGTTCGGTTTCGACGATCTTGCAGATCACTTTTTGCGGAAGTGAAATATTCAGGGCTTCTTCGCCGTAATATTCAACGGTGACGGTCATGCCGTCTTGCAAGAAGGGCCGACGCTCGCCCAGGATTTCCACGTCCAGTTCGACCTGTTCGAAGGATTCCATATCCATCACGACCAGACGGCCATCCGTTTCATACAGGAATTGCTGGTCTTTTTGTTCCAGCCGCACACGTTCCACCTTGTCTTCGGACCGGAAGCGTTCATTCAATTTGCGCCCGTCGCGCAGGTTTTTCATTTCCACCTGTGCAAATGCGCCACCTTTTCCGGGTTTCACATGGTTGACCTTGACGGCAGCCCAAAGCCCGCCATCATGTTCCAGAACATTGCCGGGACGAATCTCGTTACCGTTGATTTTGGGCATAGGATTACCTTGCTTTGCCTTGAATAATTGGTTTGCGCCCCTATATCGCGCATACAGGGCTTAGGCAAGAACTTGATCCTGGGCCGTAAATTCTGCATCCATGCAAAAAATGCATGGCTGGTATGCATCAACAGCGTAGCGAATCACATCACAAACCGCGTATGCAGGCCCGAGCGGTAAATGCAAGAGCAAGAATAAGGAACGAAATATGTTCGATGCAGCGGATGGAACGGCCTTTACGCATGAGCAAGGGGCCCGCGCCCGCAAACTATTCGCAGCCGTTGTGTTGGCTGCGCTGGATGATGCGATTGCGGATGACAAGAAATATGGCAACGGCCCCGAACAGATTGCGCGTTGGGCGCGGTCGCGTGACGGGCGTGAAGTGCTGAGTTGCGCAGGAATCGACCCGAATGAACGTGTGGTCGCTGGCTTGATGGAATTCGTGGCCAAGGGCGTGCGCACATCGGTTGCCCTGTCGCGCGAAGAAAGCGAACGGCGCAACGCCGCCGCTGCCGCAGAAGCGGAAGCTGCCTGAACGGCACATGTGCGAACCACAAAAAACCCTGAACCTGCTGCCAGGTTCAGGGTTTTTTCATGGGGTCTGCCCCTGCAGCGTGTTGCGCAAAAGTGGCAACCGGTTTTGCGCACAAAAACACGACGCGACCCCAAAGGGCTAGAATGGGTCGCGTGAATGCCAATGAACGCGGGCACATTCTGGCGATCAGGTGCTGACCCCAAGATGCTGCGCCAGAAAATCAAGCCTGTCCTGCCCCCAGAAGCGTTCCTGCCCAACAACAAAGAACGGCACGCCGAATACACCATCGGCCACGGCCTCTTCCAGATTTCGCGGATAAATCTCGGCGCCCTGCAACATGCCGCTGAAGGCCAGCGCCGGATCAAAGCCCGCCGCCGACAGGCAGTCACGGATGACATCATCATCGGCAATGTTGCGATCCTCGGCCCAGCAGGCGCGCGTCAGCCTGTGCAGCAATTCGGCCATATCGCCACCGCCCGTTTCCTGCGCCGCGATGATGGCATAGGATGCGGGCGCGGGGTTGGTCGGGAAAAACGCAGGCCGCAGCGTCAGCGGCATGTCCAGCCGTTCGGACCAGCGGCGCAGTTCCTGCAGCCGATACGCCTTGCGATTGTCGTGCCGGTCCGCCAGCGCCTGTCCGCCTGTGCGGGCAAACAATGCGGTGGGGTCCAGCGGTTTATAGCGCAGGCTGGCCCCCGCCTGTGCCGCGATTTGCGCGGGCCGCTGTCCGGCCAGATAGGTCCAGGGCGACAGGGGCGTGAAGTAGTAATCAATATGTGGCATTCCGGGCTGCTCCTTGCCATGGGCGGTTTGCAAGATCGTAGCGGGGTGGTAAGCGGTGTCAATCTTGTCCGAATCCCATCCGGCCCCATTTCGTCAAGGATTGTCCCATGATCGACCGCACTGAACCCAAGCTGATTTCCGGCAACGCGAATATACCGCTTGCCAAGGCCATAGCGCGGCGAATGTCGTTGCACCGCGGCATGAGTGTGGGGCTTGTCGATGCGCGGGTGGAACGGTTCAACGATCAGGAAGTGTTCGTCGAAGTCTATGAGAATGTCCGCGGCGAGGATATGTTCATCATCCAATCCACGTCGAACCCCGCCAATGACAATCTGATGGAATTGCTGATCATCGCGGACGCGCTGAAGCGGTCTTCGGCATCGCGCATAACGGCGGTCATCCCCTATTTCGGCTATGCCCGACAGGACCGCCGCACCAAGGCGCGCACGCCCATTTCGGCAAAACTGGTGGCGAATATGATTGCCCAATCGGGGATTGAGCGTATTTTGACGCTGGATTTGCACGCGGCCCAGATTCAGGGGTTCTTCGATATTCCGGTGGACAACCTGTATGCCGCGCCGGTTTTCGCGCTGGATGTGCTGCACCATTTCAAGGGCCGCTTGAACGATGTCACGGTTGTGTCCCCCGATGTGGGCGGTGTGGCGCGCGCGCGCGAACTGGCAAAGCGCATTGGTTGTGCGCTGGCCATCGTGGACAAACGCCGCGAAAAACCCGGCGAGATTGCGGAAATGACCGTTATCGGGGATGTCAGCGGCAAAAGCTGCATCATCGTGGATGACATTTGCGACACTGCCGGAACCCTGTGCAAGGCCGCCGAAGTGCTGGTGGAAGCTGGTGCAACAGAAGTGCACAGCTACATCACCCACGGCGTGTTGTCTGGCCCTGCCGTAGAACGCATTACCAATTCGGTCATGAAATCACTGGTTATCACAGATTCCATCGCGCCCACGGAAGCTGTGAAATCCGCGCATAACATTCGCATTGTGCCGACCGCACCAATGTTTGCCCAAGGGATTTTGAACACCTGGAAAGGCACATCCGTGTCGTCGCTGTTTGACACTGAAACGCTGACCCCGATCTATGAAGGGCTTTACGGCGAACTCTGACACCTGCGTTTGCAGGGAAAAGGGGCGCGCGCCCCTTTTTCTGTCGCTCAGTCCTGCGGTGGGGTGGGGGGCGTGTTTTTCCTGCGGTCCGATGGCGGCAGGGAATCGAGGGAATCGAAATCATTGATATCAGGGCGGGCTTTGTGCCGTGCGCTGTTCCAGCGCGACACGCCCAGCCAGACCACAAGCCCCAGCGCGGCCCAGATCAGGGCCTGCACCAGCACTGGCAGGCCCGGCAGCAGCCAGACCAGGCCCGCAACCGCCACAGCCGCCAGCGCAAACCCCAGCGCGACATAAACAGTTGTCACCATTTCCGCGATCAGCAACACCACGGCGATGATGCCCCAAATCATCCAGTCCGGCAGGCCAAGGCTTTCCATAGGCTAGATATCCTTCAGAATGGCCGCTGCTTCCCGGAAGGCGTTGGACGGCCCGCCCGGCAGCATGATCAGCTTGGCATTGTTGGATTTCGCCAACCCTTCCAGTGCTTCAATCTGCATGCGCGCCGTCTGGAAGACCAGCGCTTCCTGCGCGTTGGCCCCTTCCAGCGAGGCGGCAATTTCGCGGTTGGCTTCGGCATTTGCATGGGCGATGGCGCGAATGCCATCGGCGCGGCGCTGTGCTTCATACAGTTCGCCATCGGCATTCAGTTCGGCAGCGCGGCGCTGCCCCTCGGCGCGGGTAATGGCGGCGCGGCGTTCGCGTTCGGCGGCCAGAACCTCGGCCATGGCTTTCTGGGTGGTTTCATTCAGGCGCACATCGGTAATTTCAGACCGGCTGATGCGAATGCCATAGGTTTTACCGGCATCCTCCAGCGCTTCCAGCAAGGCCAGATTCAACGACCCGCGATCAGATTGCACCGCGTCCAGTTCCACCTTGCCCAGTTCGGACCGCACCAGCGATTGCACAAGCCCGATGACCAGATCATCAATCTTGTTGACGCGGAACACCGCCGCTTCGGGGTTTTCGATCCGGTAGACCACCAGCAGTTGCGCGCCGAAAACCACGTTATCGGCAGACACCACTTCCAGTTCGATATCATTGAGGACCTGATCATTTACCGGCACATTCGCATGTACGCGGTCCAGAAACGGCACAATGATATTGACGCCCGCATCCAGTGTCCGGTGATAGGCGCCCAGCCGTGTGATGACCAGATTGCGCGATTGGGGCACAATTTTCAGCCCCATGATGACAATCAGCACCAACAAGACGACAAGCGCCAGAAGAAGTTCCATGATACACGCCTTTGTTCCGATTACGCTGCTGGTGCATCGTCGCGCGAAACAGCGCAGGGTTCAAGCCATATCGGCGGCGGCAAACCGGCGTGAATACAACACCAACCCCAACGCGCAGCCCGCGAAGGCCAGGTTTCCCGCCACCAGCGTCAGCGGCGTGCCATCATAGGCCAGCGCCACCGGCACCGACACGGCCACCGCCCCGATGGTGGAAATCGACATCACCACCGATGCACCAATCCCCGCGATATGGCCCAAAGGTTGCAGCGCCAGCGCGTTCAGGTTCCCGAAGGTCAGCCCGATGGTGAAGAATGTTGAGCACATGAACGCGAAGAACAGGCCGAAATTCCATGGATCAGGCAGGTCTATCTGCAGCAGCACCACAAACAGCGCCGAAACTGCAACCTGCCAGCCAAAGGCGAATGTCGCCAGTTTGCGCATGCCCATGCGCATGACAAGCTGTGCATTTACCATACTGGCACTGCCCGCAATCAGCGCTGTGGCGCCAAACCACAGGGGAAAGCTTGCGGCACGGTCATAGACATCATCAAAAATGACGGGCAGGTTTGACAACCATGTGAACAGGGGCGCGAAGGAAAAGATCAGCGCGCCGACATACACCATAACCGTGCGGTTGGTCGTGATTTCAGCGATGGCGCTGCCGATGGCGCGCAGGCTTAGCGCCCTGCGGCGCGCGGGCGGCAGGGATTCAGGCTGGCGCAACATCAGCCAGACACCGCTGACCAGTCCCAACACCACAAAGGCATAGAAAATCGCGCGCCAGTCCGCCAGCAGGATAATTCCCGCCCCGATGGATGGCGCGATTGCCGGGAACAGCACAAACAATGTCATGATGATGGATGTGACGCGCGCCATGGCGCGGCCCTGATACAGGTCGCGCACCATTGCGGTGGCCACCACACGCGGCGCGGCGGCGCCCAGCCCCTGCAGCACACGCGCACCCAAAAGCCCCTCGATCGTGGCGGCCTTGGACGCCAGAAGCGCCCCGCCAATATACAGCACCAGCCCCACCAACAGCACCGATTTGCGCCCATAGGCGTCTGACACCGGCCCGCAAACCAGAATGCCCAATCCCAGCCCCAGCATGAAGGCAGGGATTACCAACTGCCCCCGCGTGGGCACGGCCGGGGACAGTTCCACACCGATGACGGGCAGGGCGGGCAGCATGGCATCTATGGAAAAGGCGACCATGGCCGACATCAGCGCCATCAATGCGACGAATTCCCCGAAACGCAGGGGTTTGGTGGGGGTAAAGGGCATCATGGGCGCGGGTCCAGTTCATCGATGACGTTGCGCCATGTTTCGGGGGATTGCGCGCCGGAAATGGCATATTGCTGTGCGACAATAAAAAACGGCACGCCGGAAATGCCGCGCGCGCGGGCGTTGCTGTCGGCCTGCGCAATCAGGTCGCGGTCGGCGTCACTGTCCAGCAGGCGCGCCACCAGCGTGGCATCCAGCCCCACGGTTTTTGCCAGCGCCAGCAAGGTGGCGCTGTCCCCGATATCCTGCCCTTGCTGGAAATAGGCGCGAAACAAGGTGCTGACCATGGCGGTTTGCCGGCCTTCAAGGCCCGCCCAATGGATCAGGCGATGGGCATTCAACGTATTGGGCGTGCGCGTGATCGCGGGCAGGTCCAGCGTCAGGCCCGTGTTTTGCGCCGCTTCGATGACGGGACCATAGGCATGCATGATTCCCTGCTCGTCCCCGAATTTCATAGCCATATAGGTGTCGCGCGCCATGCCTTGGGCGGGCATGTCGGGGTTCAGCTGGAACGGGTGCCACCGAATGTCAAACGGGTGGTCGGGGCGGTTTTCCAACGCGCGGTCCAGCCGGGCCTTGCCAATAAAGCACCACGGGCAGATGGGGTCGGAATATATGTCCAGTGCAATCATGGTGACGGGGCCTTATGAAGGGTGCGCAGGGCGCGGCGCGACAGTTTGCCATTGGCACCGCGCGGCAGGCTGTCGCAATGGTGATACAGGCGTGGCTGTTTATAACGTGCCAGACGGGCGGCGGCGAAGCTTTCCAACTGCGCCACACGCAGGTGTTCGGGGCCGGTATAGAAGGCGGCAATCACAGTGACACCCGCTTTCACCTCGATCTCGGTGCAGGCAATGTCGGTGATGCCGGGGTGCTGCGCCAGGGCGCGCTCCACCTCCAGCGGGGAAACGCGGAAGCCGCCCGCATTCATCATGTCATCATCGCGCCCGACATAGGTGATTGCGCCATCATCGGCCATGCTGGCGCGGTCCCCGGTCACGAACCAATCCCCGCTAAGTGGCAATTCCGGGCGGTGGCCTGCGCCCAGATAGCCCAGCATCAGGCCCGGATCGCTGCGATGGATGGCCAGCATCCCGTCATGGCCGCGCGGCAGGGGTTGGCCATCCGCGCCCAGCACAGCGACACTGCGGCCAGTCTGCGCATAGCCCGCTGCGCCCGCGGGCGCTGGCCGCGCAGGGCTGGACGATACATAGGTTGAACATTCCGACATTCCCAGCGCTTCATAAATTGCGGTTCCTGTGGCGTCGGACCATGCCGCCCGCGTCGCATCGGGCAGTTTTTCGCCCGCAGACAACCCGTGGCGCAGGCATGGAAGCGCCAGTTTGCGCCCGTCCTTCAATACCTGACGGTAAACGCCGGGCACAGCTGCGAATATGGTCGCATCAAAGCGTTTCAGCATCAGCGCCAATGGCGCGCCCGCTTCGGGGATCAGCGCAGTAGCCCCAATGGCCCATGGGTCCATCAACCCCGTGCCCAGCGTATAGGTCCAGTTGAACGCGCCCGCATGCAAAACGCGATCATCTGCGCGCAGGTCATACCAGCCACCCCACATCATGCGCCGTGCCCAGATGGCGCGATGGGCATGCACCACAGCGCGCGGGGTGCCGCCACTGCCTGATGTATAGATGATATACCCCGCCCTGTCGCACGGTCCCATATGCCAGTCGCAGGGGGGCAATTCGTGCATGGCGCGCAATCTGGTCATGCTCAGCACCGGCGCGGGATGGTCCGGCAAGGCCACCCCATCGGCGGCCAGCACCAGCGCAGGGTCCACTTGCGCGGCAATGCGTGTGATTTCCGGCGCGGTCAGTTGTGTGGATGTCGGCACCGGCACCAGCCCCACCGCCAAGGCCCCCAGATAGGCCACTGGAAAATCCACACTATTGCCCAGCCGCAACAGCACGCGGTCACCGGGGGACAGGCCCGCATCCAGCAAACCCAGCCCCGTGCCCCGCACCGCCGCGATCAGGCGCCCATAAGACCAGCGTTCCGCCCCGGCGGCGCGCACAATCTGCAACGCGATCTTGTCCGGCGTTTTCGTCCCCGCATCCAGCACATAGCGCGCCATATTGAATGACGCTGGGGCGGCGGCGGCGGCGCAGGGGGCTGCTATGTCTGGGGTGGTGATGGATAACATGTGCATGGATTTATGCCCGCGTTGTGACAGTTGCAAGTCCAACCGCGCTTGCGTAAAGAGAACCGCCATGAGTGATCCTGAAAACGCCAGCGTTATTCGCATTGCCCGCGCGGGCGGTGATGTCGAACCCGCCCAGCCCATTGATCTGGCTGAACGGGTCAGGGCGCTGCGTCGTGAACGGGGCTGGACATTGGAACAGGCCGCCAAGGCGGCAGGGCTGGCGCGTTCGACGCTTTCCAAAATCGAAAACGCCCAAATGTCCCCCACCTATGACGCGCTGAAAAAACTGGCGGGGGGCTTGGAAATAACTGTTCCGCAATTGTTTACGCCCCCCGAAACCACGCGCGCCAGCGGGCGCATGGCGCTGACCCTGCGCAACGAAGGCACGGCCCACCCGACGCCTACTTATGACCACCGCTTGCTGGCGGCACAACTGACCGCCAAGAAGATGCTGCCCTATCAGGCCCGTGTGCGCGCCCGCGACATGCAGGATTTTGACGGCTGGGTGCGCCATGGCGGCGAGGAATTCCTGTATGTCCTGACGGGCGAGATCCGGCTGTTCACCGAATTTTATGCCCCTGTCGACATGAAGCGCGGCGACAGCGCTTATTATGACGCGACCATGGGCCATAACGTGATTTCCCTGTCGCGCGAGGATGCGGAAATCCTCTGGGTCACCTCGCTGGACTGACCTGCGCTGACAGGGTTTGCCTTCTGCAAGGACAGCACGGGTCCGGCCCGCGTTGCGCCTTGCCACCTTCTCCCTGCGGGCAGGGGTGGTGTTTTTCTGGCAGTGCCACCCGGAAACCCCTTGTCAGAGTCTGATATTTCCAATATTCATGAAATATGGAAATATCATCCGCCGCAGATATCTTTTCAATACTGGGCCACCCTGACCGGCTGTCGGTCTTCCGGTTGCTGATGCGCTTTGCCCCGCGGGGGCAACGTCCGACCGAAATCGCGCAGGCTTTGGGGTTGAAGCAGAACACACTCTCTCATCATTTGCGGGATCTGGTCGCCTGCGGTATGATTGGGGTCACGCGGCAGGGCAGGTCGCTGTATTATTGCGCGGATTTGAACATGGCGGAAGCGCTGATCGGCTATCTGGCGCTGGATGTGGGGCGCGCGCGCCCTGACCTGCTTGCGCCCCTGACCTCCGGCAGGCCAATCCCATACCGGGGCGCAGATGGGCAAAACACAGTGAATGTGCTGTTCGTCTGCTCTGGCAATTCCGCCAGATCCATCATGGCAGAAGCCTTGCTTCGGGATCTTGGCGCGGGCCGGTTCAACGCCTGTTCCGCAGGCACCCGTCCAGCCAGCGCGCCAAACCCGGCTGCATTGCAGGTGCTGCAACAAAACGGGCATGACCTGCGCCATCTGCGGTCCAAACATATCCGCGAATTCCAGACAGCAGCCGCCCCGAAGATGGATTTCGTCTTTACGGTCTGCGACATGTCCGCTGCCGATGACTGCGCCCCATGGCAGGGCTACCCGATGACCAGCCATTGGGGCGTGCCCGACCCCGTTCTGGCGCAAAGCGCACAGGACGCGGCCCTGCCTGCCTTCGCGCGCACCTACACTGCGCTGCGCCGCAAAATCGCGGCCTTCGTTGCGCTGCCCGTGACCATGCCGGACCGGGCTGCGTTGCAAAGCCGTATCGACGCGATTGCCTTGATCCAACAGGAAAGCTGACACATGCCTGCACATCCCGTCCGTCCCCCCCGCATAGCACTCAATGGCCTCGGGCGCATTGGAAAGCTCGTTCTGCGCGACCTGATCAACACGGGCGCGGGCGGAAACATCGTGTTGGTGAACGACCCTATTGGCGATGCCGAACAACACGCGCTGTTGATGGAATTTGACAGCATCCATGGCCGGTGGGGTATCCCGGTGGCGCATGACAACGATGCGCTGGTGCTGAATGGCCAGCGCATCCGCCTGACCCATGCGCGCCGGATCGAAGACATGCCGCTGGCCGAAATGGGTGTTGATCTGGTGGTGGACTGCACCGGCGTGTTCAAAACTGTCGCAAAACTTGCGCCCTATACCAGCGCGGGTGTGCGCAAGGTCGTGGTCAGCGCCCCCATCAAGGACGCAGGCGCCCTGAACCTTGTTTACGGCGTCAATCATCATCTCTACGATCCCGCGCAACACGACATCATCACTGCGGCCAGTTGCACCACCAATTGCCTGGCCCCTGTCGTCAAGGTCATTCATGAGGCGCTGGGCATCCGTCACGGCTCCATCACCACCATCCATGATGTGACCAACACCCAGACCATTGTGGACCGCCCCGCCAAGGATATGCGCCGCGCGCGCTCTGCCCTGATGAACCTGATCCCCACTACAACGGGCAGCGCCACTGCCATCACATTGATCTATCCAGACCTCAAGGGCAGGCTCAACGGTCATGCCGTGCGCGTTCCATTGCTGAATGCCTCGCTGACCGATTGTGTTTTTGAACTGGACCGCCCCACCACTGCCGAACAGGTCAACACCTTGTTCAAGGACGCTGCCCATGGCCCGCTCAAGGGTATTCTGGGCTTTGAATCCCGCCCGCTTGTGTCATCCGATTACACCAATGACCCGCGGTCGTGCATTATTGATGGCCCTTCAACCATGGTCATTAACGGAACCCAGCTGAAGCTTTACGCTTGGTATGACAATGAATGGGGCTATGCCTGCCGCCTTGGCGATGTCACCCGCATGGTCGCCCGCACCCTCTGAGTGGTCCTGCGCCTGCCTCTTTCAGTCTGGTCCAAATATCCTCGGGGGGTGTGGGGGGCAGACAGCCCCCCACCTTGTCCAACAAAAGGTGCCCGTATGATGACCGCTTCCCCCCCCTTGCGCGCCTATATGGCGGTTACGGCCGCCTATTGGGCCTTCATGCTTTCTGATGGGGCGCTGCGGATGCTGGTATTGCTGCATTTCAACGCGCTTGGGTTTTCGCCGGTGCAGCTGGCATGGTTGTTTGTGCTATATGAAGTGGCAGGGATCTTGACCAACCTTGCAGCGGGGTGGCTGGCGGCGCGCTTCGGGCTGGCGGCAACGCTGTATGCGGGGCTGGGTTTGCAGATCGTGGCGCTTGCAGCGTTGGCGCAGCTTGACCCCGGCTGGACAATTCCCGCTTCGGTGATGTTCGTGATGGCGGTTCAGGGGGTGTCGGGTGTGGCCAAGGATCTGGCTAAGATGTCGTCAAAATCGGCCGTCAAGCTGTTGGCGCCTGCGCGCGCGGGGGCGCTGTTTCAGTGGGTCGCGGTGCTCACAGGGTCGAAAAATGCGGTCAAGGGTGCGGGGTTTTTGCTGGGTGCGGCCTTGCTGGCGCTGGCGGGGTTTCAGGCGGCGGTCTGGGGCATGGCGGGGGTGCTGGCGGTCATCTTGTTGGCGGTTCTTGTCTTCTTGCCAGATGGGTTGCCGGGCCGCATGACGGGGGCAGATACATGGGCGGGCTGGCGGTCAAGCGACACGCGGGTAAATTGTCTAAGCCTTGCGCGCCTGTTCCTGTTTGGGGCGCGCGATGTGTGGTTCGTGGTGGGCATTCCGATCTATTTTCAGGCCGTTTTGTCTGATGGCACCGCCGAAGGGCGACGCGAGGCGTTCTTTCTGGTGGGCAGTTTCATGGCCCTGTGGATTATCGGCTATGGTGCAGTGCAGGCTTTCGCACCGCGCCTGTTGGGCGGCAAGGCGCAATCGGAAACAGCGATTGCGCGCAAGGCAAGCTTTTGGGCGGGGCTTTTGGTGCCCGTACCTGTGGCGCTTGCGCTTGCGGCTGTGCTGGCTGATGGGCCGTCACCATGGCTGACCAGTCTTCTGGTGGGGGGGCTGCTGGTTTTCGGGTTTGTTTTTGCCGTCAACTCGGCGGTGCATTCCTACCTTATTCTGGCGTTTGGCGCGGCAGACCGGATCACCCGCGATGTGGGGTTCTATTATATGGCCAATGCGGCGGGGCGCTTGGTTGGCACGCTTTTGTCAGGGATCAGCTATCAGGTCGGGGGGCTGCCTTTATGTCTTGCGACGGCGGGCGCCATGGCGGCGGTAAGCTGGCTTGTTGCGCGCCGTCTTGTTGATGCACGGCAGGTCTGAGTCTGTGCGATTGTTGCGCCGGGACAGGTCAGGCGTATGGGCCTGTTCGGCAACGGCCCGCAGGCAGGCCGGGGGCGAACAGCCGCATCAAGGCTGGCCTCCTATGGTGTTCTGTGCAGTCGGCGGCTTGTTGTTGACCGGTGCGCTGTCGCGCCATTTGGGCACGCGCGGTGATGCATGGGTCAGATAATCGCCAGCCGTTCCACCTGTGCCTCATCGGGATAGGGGCGGAACAAGCCCACTTCGACCCTGTCAATCATTCCATGGATTTGCTCATAGTCGCGTGCCGCGTCATGGTCCCCGTCGGCAAGGTGCCCAAAAGCAAGATCAAGCTGCGCGAGATCGGCCAGTTCCACCATCAGTATGAAGTCCCCGTATCCGGGGCCAGCGAGCCGCAGTTTTCGGCGCATCAGCGACCAGCCCGCAATTTTTCCAGCATCTTTTAAGCGTTCAAACCATTGTTCCGCCGCCCGCGCAAAGGCCAGCGGATGCGCGTTCGGTTTCAAGTCTATCATGCAAATATAATGGTTCATATCCACCCCCTTAATTACGTCTGCGCATACTGGCATGAAGTTCCTAACAAAGCTTTGCGCAGGGCGTGCGCCCGTTCCGGGGGCCGTGGTGCTATTCCTGCGGTGTCAGGTCCTGTTCAATTTTTTCGGCCAGATCAAGCGTGCCGGTTGACACATAGGCAATGACGGAAACGCCCAGTCCGACAAGTGCCGCCGTCAACACCACCCAATCCACCGTGACTGCGCCGGATTCACAAAATATGAATTTTTTCATATACTTAGGATACATCTCACGAAAACCCTTTTGCTTTCTGCCTTGCCAGCCTTTCGGCATGTCTTGCAGCGCAGCAAGCCAGCGCATCATGTCACCTTTGCGGCAGGCCCACGTCAACGCAATGCAGGTTACATCGGATTTTATTGAAATCTTATGCTTTTGGCGGCCAGTCGGCAGCTATTGCAAACAGATCGTGCACTTGTCGGGCGTGGAACGCCTGCGCGGACACAGGGGATAGCGGGTTTTCACACAGGCCAAGCGCCTGCGCTTTCTGGAAAAAACCCCGCGCAGGCAGCCCCCCCGTGGTGCGCCCCACAACCAGCGCCGCGCGCAGCGGTTGCAGGGCTTTCGCATCCTTTTCCATCAGGGTTTCCAAAGCCGCCGTCAGTTTGGCAATCCGGCCCGGACCGTCAATTTGTAACTGTTCGGCCAGTTGCCCATAGGTCCGGGTTATGCGTTGCCTTGCGCAGTCGTCCAGCGCAGCTTCAAGTTTCCTGAGCATCCTCTGGGCCCTGTGCGATGCCGGTGTCGTCGGACTCGTCGCCCGTTTCGGCGACGCGCGCCACCGACACCACCAGTTCGCCGTTCGAGGTGTTGAACACCTTGACCCCCCCGGCCGCGCGTGAGCGGAAGGAAATGCCCTGCACCGGAACGCGGATGGACTGCCCTTTCGACGTGGCCAGCATAATCTGGTCATGCGCATCGACAGGGAAGCACGCCACAAGCGCGCCCCCGCGCATGGCGCGGTCCATCGCCGCAACCCCCATGCCGCCCCGTCCACGCACAGGGTAATTGTGGCTGGAGGATAACTTGCCGGTGCCTTTTTCGGAAATGGTCAGGATCAAATCCTCGCAGGCTGACATTTCGGCATAGCGTTCGGGTGACAGCGCCCCTTCAGCGGCGTCTTCATCGTCATCATCGCCGTCATCCTCGGTCACGCCTGCCATGGCGCGGCGCATTTTCAAGTAGGTGGCGCGTTCTTCCGGGCTGGCCTCGAAATGGCGGATTACGGCCATGGACACAACGCTGTCCCCATCGCCCAGCCGGACACCGCGCACGCCGGTTGAATCGCGCCCTTTGAACACGCGCACTTCTGTGGTGCGGAACCGGATTGCCCGGCCTGATGCGGTCACCAGCATGACATCGTCATCTTCATCGCAAATCCGCGCGTTCACCAGACTGACACTTTCGGGCAGTTTCATGGCAATCTTGCCGTTGCGCATGACATTCACGAAATCCGACAATGCATTGCGCCGCACGGACCCGTCCGAAGTGGCAAAAATGATTTGCAGGTTTTCCCATTCTTCTTCCGGGCGTTCCACCGGCATGATGGCGGCAATGCTGACACCTGTGGCAATCGGCAGGATGTTGACCATCGCCTTGCCGCGCGTTGTGCGCCCCCCCAGCGGCAGGCGCCATGTCTTCAGCTTATAGGCCATGCCGTCCGTGGTGAAGAACAAAAGCTGCGTGTGGGTATTGGCCACAAACAACTGCGTGACGACATCATCATCCTTCGTGGCCATGCCCGACAGGCCCTTGCCGCCCCGCCGCTGCGCGCGGAAATCGGCCAAAGGCGTGCGCTTGATATAGCCGCCGCTGGTGATGGTCACGACCATGTCTTCACGCTCGATCAGGTCTTCGTCATCCATATCGCCGGCCCAATCGACGATCTCGGTGCGGCGCGGCACGGCAAACGCCTCGCGCACGTCGCGCAATTCGGTCCCGATAATTTCCATCACCCGCGCGCGGGATCGCAGAATATCCAGATAATCCTTGATCTTGGCCGCAAGGCTTTCCAACTCGTCGGTCACTTCCTTGACGCCCATGGCCGTCAGGCGTTGCAAGCGCAGTTCCAAAATGGCGCGGGCCTGAATTTCCGACAGGTTATAGGTGCCGTCTTCGTTCATCGTGTGACTGGGGTCGTCAATCAGGCGGATATAGGGCGCAATATCCATCGCAGGCCAGCGCCGCGTCATCAGCTTCTCGCGGGCCTCGGCGGGGTCGGCAGACGCGCGAATGGTTGCCACCACCTCGTCTACATTGGACACGGCCACGGCCAGACCACACAGCACATGGCTGCGTTCGCGCGCCTTGTTCAACTCATAGGCCGTGCGGCGCGTCACCACTTCTTCGCGGAACCCGATGAAGGCGGTCAGGAAGTCGCGCAACATAAGCTGTTCTGGCCGCCCGCCATTCAGCGCCAGCATGTTGCAGCCGAAACTGGTTTGCATGGGCGTGAAGCGGAACAACTGGTTCAGCACCACATCAGGCGTGGCATCGCGCTTCAGTTCCACGACAACCCGCACACCGATACGGTCGGATTCATCCGCAACAGACGAAATGCCTTCGATCTTCTTTTCGCGCACCGCATCGGCAATTTTCTCGACCATGGTCGATTTGTTCACCTGATAGGGGATCTCATCCACAATAATGGCGAAACGGTCCTTGCGCACTTCCTCAATATGGGTCTTGGCGCGAATGACCACGGACCCGCGCCCTTCCAGATAAGCCTTGCGCGCACCTGCCCGCCCCAGAATAAGCCCGCCTGTGGGGAAATCCGGCGCCGGAATATATTGCATCAACGCTTCGGATGACAGGTCAGGGTCGTCAATCAGCGCAAGCGTGGCATCCACCACCTCGCCCAGATTATGCGGCGGAATATTCGTGGCCATGCCCACGGCAATACCGCCCGCGCCATTGACCAGCATATTGGGAAAGCGCGCGGGCAACACAGTCGGTTCCTTGTCGCGCCCGTCATAGTTCAGCTGAAAATCGACAGTGTCCTTGTCAATATCGGCCAGCAACGCGCCTGCAGCCTTGTCCATGCGCACTTCGGTATAGCGCATCGCGGCGGCGTTATCACCATCCATGGACCCGAAATTGCCTTGCCCGTCCAGCAGCGGCAGCGACATGGAAAACGGCTGCGCCATGCGCACCAATGCGTCATAAATCGCGCTGTCCCCATGCGGGTGATAGGTGCCCATCACCTCGCCCACGGCGCGGGCAGATTTGCGATAAGGCTTGTCATGGGTGTTGCCAGTGTCATGCATGGCATACAAAATACGCCGGTGCACAGGTTTTAACCCATCCCGCAAATCGGGAATGGCCCGGCTGACAATCACGCTCATCGCGTAATCAAGATAGGACGCGCGCATTTCCTGCGTGATCGAAACACTTGGGCCGCTATGGCCACCGTCTGGGGTTTCGTCAATATTTTCAGGGGTTTCGGGGCTATCGCTCACCTGATCCTCGCGCGGTTTGGGTCTTCACTATATCTCGGTGATGCCACCTTACCAGAACCATGATGTGGGGTGCAATGCCGCAAAGCCGCCCCCCTTGGCAGCCGCCCCCAGACACTGACAACAGCATGTTTTTATTGATTATTATTATTCTCTTGGCATGATTTTATTATCGGCAACACCAAGAGGCCTGAAATGGACACATCCCCCGTCGAACTCATGCTCAAAGGCTACGGCCTGACCACTGCGGAAATGATCTATCGCATGCCTGACCATATGCATGTCCTCAACACTTTTGTCTGGCAGGAGTATGACCTTGCGCCGGACTATCCGCGCCTGTTTGACTTCATCGAATTCTGGCAAGCCAGCATCGATGGCCCGCTGCATTGCGTGCGCTTCACCCATCGCAAACAGCTGCGTGCGGGGGAATGGCGCCATGTCGTGGGGGAATTCCGGGTGGGCGAATTCCCAACACGCCGCCAGCGCATAACCTGAAGGGCGTTCTCGCGCCCCCGCAAAACATCAGACGCCTGCAGCATGCGCTGCCACCTGTGTGAAACGCTTTGGCGCGTCAGCTGCGCAGCCGCAGACTGGCCAGCCACAGCGCGGCAATCCCAAAGGACAACAGCGCATTCCAGCTTGCCATGGACAGGCCAAGCATGTCCCAGGGCACCTCGTCGCAGCGCACCACGGGCGCGGCCATGATCTGGTCCAGCAACTCCTGCGCACTCATCCCCGACAAATCGCCCCCCGCGGTGCAGCTTGACGGGCCTTCCCACCAGCTGCGTTCAACCCCTGTGTGGTAGACGCCAATCGCACCAGACGTGGCCGCCCCCGCCGCCCCGACCAGGGCCAATACCGGGTTGGGCCAGACCAGCGTGCCCACGCCCAATAGCGCCACAACATGCGGCCAGCGCTGCCAGATGCACAGCGCGCAAGGGGCCATGCCGCCAATATACTGGAACGCCAGGGCCCCCAGCAACAATCCCAGGGATCCCCCCAGCGCCAGAAGCTGCACCCGCCTTTGCATCAAAGATATCTCACCACCAGAAAGCCCCCCAGAAGCAGCACCACAAACAAGGTGAACATAAGCCCCAGACGGCGTTCAATGAAATCACGGATCGGTGCGCCAAATTTCCACAGCAGCGCCGCAACGATGAAAAACCGCAACGCCCGCGCGACAATCGAGGCCACAATGAACACCGGCAGCGAAAGCGCGGTCGCCCCTGACAAAATGGTGATCACCTTGTAGGGAAAGGGCGTCACCCCCGCGATCAGCACCGCCCAGGCCCCCCATTCATTATAGCGTGCCTGAAACTCCTCAAAATAGGCGTCCTTGCCATAAAATTCCAACACGGGTCGGCCCAGCGTCTCGAACGCGCCATAGCCGATGAAATATCCGGCCATCCCGCCGGCCACTGATGCAACCGTGGCCACCCCCGCAATAACAAAAGCCCGCGACGGGTGCGCCACGATCATGGCAACCATCAATACATCTGGCGGTATTGGGAATACCGAACTTTCGATAAACGCCACGATTGCCAGCGCCCATAACGCATGCGGATGGCGTGCAAGGGACAAGGTCCAGTCATATAGGGATTTCAACACAGGCGTGATGCTCTTTCATTCTGGGAAAAATATCCCCGGGGGGGTGGGGGCAGGAAGCCCCCACGCAGGCATGCAAAATTATTGCGCCGCTGGCAAGCGTATGCCGACAGCCTCCAGGCCCCAGCGCACCAGATCGGTGATTAATTCATCAGATGCAGTGTTGAAGCTTTCGACAATGTCCAATGTGTCACTGGACCGCGCGGGGGCGGTGGCTGTGAAGCTGCGCCGCGCCAGAACGCGCGCGTCGGTTTCGCGCACCATGCGCGCCGTCAGCCGCAGGCGTGTTGCCACGCTGGTGCCATCTGCGCCAAGTTCGGCCTGAAAATCCGTGATCTCGCTGATCAGGGCGAAATCACCCGTTGCCCCCAGCGGGCGGCGCCCGACATAGGACAGCGCGCCCGTGTCCTCGAAGGCGCGCAGCAGCAGCGTTTGCATCATCTGGGGCGTATCCTCGGACCAGCGGACCCCCGGCAGATACAGCGACTGCACCGCGTTGGGCTTGATCAGGATGCGGTCTGTGTCCAGCCCCCCCGAAGTGGTCGGCGGTTCAATGCTCAGTGACCGCGCCAGCGTCCGGCCCGCTTGCGGCAGGTTGCGCGGTGCTTGCAAATCATAGGCATCCAGCGGGGTGGTTGCCTGATTCAGCGCCGAAACCGCCCCGCAGCCTGACAGGAATGTAAGTGCAAGCGTGCTGGTCAGCATATGTCTGCGGGAAAATGTCATCTTCTGAACTCCGGTGTCTGACGGTTCAGGAAAAACCGTGTCGGGTCACGTTCTATCTGGCGCGTCAGCCGGTCCAAATTCGAAATCAGACCGCGTGTCTCGCGGGCCAGCTGGCTGATATTGGGCAGGCCCGTTGTGGTGAATTCGCGCACGGGTGCGCCGCTGTCACGAATGATCGCCCCCAGATCATCGAAGGCGCGCGCAGCACTTTCGGCAGTGCGGCGCAAATCGGCGGTCACGCCGGGAATATCCTCGGCCACCGAATCGACTGCGCGGCCCAATCTGCCCAGAACATCGCGCAGATCGTCCGTGATCTGGCTGATATCTTCGTTGATCACGCGGTCGGCCCCCACGAAGGCGCGTTCTGCCGCTTGCAGGGTGCTTTCGCCGGTGGCCAAGGCGCGATTGATCGCGTCCAGCGTGGTGTTGGCATTGGCAAATGTGTCGGTCACCTGATCCAATGTGCGCAGCCCCGCCCCCGACAAGGCGTCAATCTGCCCCGACGCGCTGGACAGGTCGTCGCCCACATTGGCCACAACCCCGCGAATTTCTTCGGTGGCGGCGCGAATATCGGCCATGATCAGGGGCAGGTCGGTTTCTGCAGCGCGTGCAATGGCGGTGGTCGCATCGCGCGCGATGGCCACCATTTCACGCGCTTCCGCCACCAGCGCGGCCCCGTCGCCGGTCACCAGCCCGTCAATATTGTCGGACATGCGTTCGACGCTTTGCAAGGTGGTGTCGGCACGTGCAAGCAGCGGGTCCAGCCGTGCAAGGGCAGGGTCCAGGGCCTCGATGCGTTGGGTCGCGGCGCTGCTGGTGCGGGTGAATTCGCCGAACATGACCTGTGCTTCCTGACTGAACCCTTCCAGTTCTGCACGCACTGACGCGGCCGCTTCGCTCAGTTCGGCCACAAGGGCTGTCAGTTCACCGGCCACAAATGTGTCGGCGGTATTCAGCGTCTGGGTTCCCGCCTCAAAAGTGTAGCGGGCTTCAGTCGCGACAAGGGCAATTTCGTCGATGGCGAATTCCAGACTTTCCAGCGTATTTTCAGCCTGTCGCAGGATGGGGGCCAGATTGTCGCTGAATTCTGCGAAGGTTTCCGTGGCCGCCGCGACGGTGTCGGTAAACCCTGCGAAGCTGTCCAACGCGGCAGACAGATCGCTTGAAGACCGTTCTATGTTGTCCAGAATGCCTGCAACGCGGCTTTGGTTTTCATCGCCCAGCAACTGGTTGACCTGTTCAACAACGGTCAGCGCTTCTTCGAGAATGCGCGGGGCGGTTTCGGTCAGCGACTGGATGGTGGAGCGCCCGACCTGTAATTGGGGCACATCATCGCGGTCGTTGATCAATTGGGCCGTCGGGGAACCGGCGGAAATTGCCACGAATGCCACGCCGGTAATGCCCGAACTGTCCACAATGGCAACGGAATCCGCGCGCACGGGCGTGGTGCGGTCCACTTCCAGCATCACGCGCACGCGGCCGTCAGGGGCCAGACTGACATCCAGAACCTGCCCGACCGGCAGCCCCGCGAAGCGCACATCCGCAGACCGCGACAAACCTGAGACGGCTTCAAAATTCGCCTCGTAATAGGCGAACTGGCGGTCGAACTGGTATTTGCTGAACGCCAGAAAGAACCCCAGAATACCGAAAAAACCCGCAAGCGCGAAAGCCCCGATCAGAACGTAATTTGCCCGCGTTTCCATGCGTCAGGCGATCCTTTCTTTCGTATCCAGCGCGGCGCGTGCGCGCGGCCCGTGGAAATACTCGTGCACCCACGGGTGGTCAACGTTCAGCATATCGGACATCGTGCCGGTATACATCACCCTCTTTTCGGCCAGAACGGCAATCCGGTCGCATGTGGCATGTAGCGTGTCCAGATCATGGGTGACCAGAAACACGGTCAGCCCCATGCTTTGGGACAGCCCGTTTATCAATTCATCAAAAGCCGATGCGCCGATGGGGTCCAGCCCGGCGGTTGGTTCGTCCAGAAACACGATTTCGGGGTCCAGCGCCAGCGCGCGCGCCAGACCGGCGCGTTTGCGCATGCCGCCGGACAATTCGGACGGGAATTTATCCCCCGCAATATACGGCAACCCCGCCATGGAGATTTTCAGGTCTGCAAGGTCGCGCCGCATATCCGCGCTTAGCCCCGGCACTGTGCGCATGGGCACTTCCACATTTTCGCGCACGGTCAGGCTGGAAAACAGCGCGCCATCCTGAAACATGACGCCCATGCGCTGGTCAATGGCGCGGCGCTGGGATTCCGTGCAATGCAGCGCATCCTGTCCGAAAATGCTGATCGTCCCTGCCTGGGGCGGGCGCAGTCCAGCAATGCAGCGCAACAACACGGATTTACCGGTCCCCGACCCGCCCACAACGCCCAACACCTCGCCGCGATAGACATCAAGGTTCAGGTCATCATGGACAACCTGCGTGCCAAACTGCGTGCGTATGCCCCGAAGGCGGATGACCACGTCACGTTCCATCAGATATCCATCATCGCGAAGAATACGGAAAACAGCGCATCGGCCACGATGACGGCAAAAATCGCGCGCACCACGGCGGCCGATGTCTGCTGGCCCAGACTTTCGGCATTGCCGCCCACCTGCGTGCCCGCATGGCACCCGATCACCCCGATGATAAGCGCGAAAACCGGCGCTTTGACGAAGCCCACCAGCACATGGTCCATGCTGGTATCCTCAATCAGGCGCGTCAGGAACATGGCGGGGGATATGCCCAGTTCAATCCATGACATCAGCGCTCCGCCAAACAGGCCCATGACATTGGCGATCATTCCCAAAATCGGCAGGGTGATCAAAAGTGCCAGAATGCGCGGCACAAACAGCACTGTGGCCGGGTCGATGGCCAGCGTGTTCATGGCGTCGATTTCCTCGCGCATTTTCATGGACCCGATGGCGGCAGTAAAGCTGGACGCCGTGCGCCCCGCCACAATGATGGCGGTCAGCAAAATGCCCAATTCGCGCAGGATGGAAATTGCAATCAGGTCGACCACGAAAATTTCAGCGCCGAACTGGCGCAACTGCACCGCCCCCTGAAACGCCAGCACAACCCCGATCAGAAAGGCCATAAGCGACACAATGGGCACTGCGCGCAAGCCCACCTGATCGGCATGATAAATCAGCGCTGTCAGCCGGAATTGCGACGGATGGCGCGCCAGATAGGCCAGACGTGCCAGAAACACCCCCAGCATGGCCAGAATTTCCGCCAGAAACCGGCCCACACCGACCACAGCCTTGCCGACAACCGCAAGGTAATGCTGGATGCCGTGCCGTGTGCTGTCCGGGGCGGGCATGTCGGGAATGGCCTGTTCGACGCGCGTGATAAGCGCTTCTTGTTCGGCGCTTTGGGCGTGCAGCGTGACATCATGCCCCGCCGATTGCTGCTGTTCGCGCAGCTTCAGCAATGCCCACGCGCCAGAGGTGTCAAACCGTGTCAGCCCGCTTAGGTCCAGCACCAGCGCATCACCTTTCAGCGCCAGAATCCGGGGCAGGGCCGCGCCAAGGGTGCGCACGGTCAGTTCGCCGCGCAAAACGCAGATATCGCCCTGTTGTTCCAGCCCGAAAGCAGGCTTGGCGCTGCCTGTGCGCGCGTTCTCACCAATCGGTGGTGCCTCGGCCAAATGAACGCCCCCTGATATGTTTGCGGTTGTCCGGAACCTGTTCTTCGCCCCCCCATATAGCGGGCGTCGTGCAGCGTCACCATGGCAGTGGGCAGGGAATACAGCCCGCAGCATGGAAATTGTGGCTGTTTAAGCACAAATTCCCATAATTCACCCCCGGATTAAGTGCGCCCCTCGCGCAGCCATGCGCCAAGCGCGAATCCCGCCGCCAACGCCAGCCACAGCCAAGCAGGCAACAAGGCCGTGTTGCGCAATTCGGTTGTGATATAGGCGTCACGCGGTGTCAGCCCCAGCCATCCGCGCCCTGCAGCCAGCCGCCCTTCGCGCACCAGTCGCAAATCAGGCACGCCATCTTCCAGCCGCACAACGCCGCCGCGCTGCGCATCAATCACCGGGCGCAACGGCTCGGCGGTTGCGATGGTTTGCTCAAATTCCCTTGGGGCGCTGGGGCCAAGGGCCACCACTGCGTCCAGTTCCCCGTCATCCAGCCGGTATAGCCCGGTTTCCGGCGCGTCCAGTTGCGCGCGGTATTCGCCCGGCGCATCCTCGGTCAGGTCCAGAACAGTTTGCGTGCCGTCCGGTGCCGTGACCGTGACGGCCCCCACATTGTCGCGCAGGCTGCGGCGCAAAACAGTGATGCGGTTTCCTTCGGCGGTTGCGGTCAGGGTTTCTTCTTCCAGTTCGGGTTCACCCATCATCCAGTGGGCCAGCCTGCGCAGCAATTCCAGTTGCGGCCCGCCCCCTTCAAACCCCCGGTCCCAAAGCCATGTCTGGTCGGAAGCCAGCAGCGCCATCCGGCCCGCGCCCACGCGGTCCAGCATCAGCAGCGGGCGGTCCGCGACACCGGACATGACCACCTGACCGCGCTGCGGGTCCAGTTCAACCTGACGGAACCACCGCCCCCATGCGGGGGTGCCATCCTCTGATACAGGGGCCAGGTCTTCAAGGCCCGCAGTCACAGGGTGGCGCTGGCCCAGCTCCGTCACTTCAGGGCGGAACCCTTGTTCTATCACCCGCGACGTGGGCTGGCCGGGGAATATATCCCCCAATGGGGACCGCCAGATTGACTCTGCGCCCGCCAGTTCCGGCCCGCCCACAACCAAAAGCGCGCCGCCTTCTTCCACATAGCGCGCGATATTGCTGAAATAGGCATTTGGCAGAATGCCCCGCCGACGATAGCGGTCAAAGATGATCAGGTCGAAATCATCAATTTTCTCGACAAACAGTTCGCGTGTAGGAAAGGCGATCAGCGACAATTCATCAACCGGCACCCCGTCCTGACGGTCCGGCGGGCGCAGAATTGTAAAATGCACCAGATCAACGGCAGGGTCGGATTTCAGCAGGTTGCGCCAGGTGCGCTGGCCTGCATTGGGTTCGCCCGACACCAGAAGCACGCTTAGCCGGTCGCGCACGCCGTTGATCTGAACAATGGCGGCGTTGTTGCGGTCCGTCAGTTCGCCCGGCGCGTCATCCAGTTCGAACTGGATGACATTCATGCCGCCACGCTCCAGCGTGACGGTCAGTTCCAGATCCTCGCCTGTGGGCACTGTCGCGGTCTGTGCGGGGGCGCCGTCAATGGCGTAGCGCAGGGTTGTAAAGCGCGAAGTGGTGGCGGGAACTGCGCCCTGATCCTCGATCCGCAGCGTCAGGGTGACGGGTTCCCCGATAATGGCAAATGCAGGCGCATTGCGAATGATCAGCCTGCGGTCCCAGTCGCTGGCGCGGCCAGTTTGCAGCAAATGTGCGGGCGCGGGCATCGACAGCGGCAGGTCTGCGTCATGCACCTGCCCGTCAGACACGATAAAGACACCGGCCAGCCGGTCGCGTGGCAGGTCCGCCAGCGCTTCGGCCAGGGCGGTGTTCAATTGCGTGCCCGCGTTGCCCGTGCTGTCCGCAACCCGCACAATGCGTGTATCCACGGCCAGTTCCCCCAACCGGGCTTCCAGATGCGCCAGCGCCGCTTCGGTCTGGGCATCGCGGCCCCCGATCCTGTTTGACGCTGTGTCATCCACCATGACCAATGCAATGTCGGACAAGGCGTCGCGGGTTTCGTCCTGCAAGGAGGGATTGGCCAGCGCCGCCAGCACCGCCAGCGCCGCCAGCCCGCGCAACCACCAGCCGCGCAACCCCTGCCACAGCGCCAGCGCAACCAGCGCCGCGGCCAGCCCGGCCAGCACCCACAGCGCCAGCACCGGCACCAGCGGGTCGAAGATGATTTCCTGCGCGCCGCCCGTCATTGCCCCAGCCTTTCCAGCAGGGCGGGCACATGCACCTGATCGGATTTATAGTTGCCGGTCAGCACATGGGTAATCAGGTTGACCCCGAAGCGATAGGCAATCTCGCGTTGCCGTTCGCCGGTTATGCCCATGCCAATGCGGAACATCGGCTGGCCTGCTTCATCCACAGCCCATGCCGACGCCCAGTCATGCCCGCCAATGATAACCGGTGTCACCCCGTCATTGAGGTTGCGAAACGGCATGCCGTCGGCCTGTTCAGCATCGGGGGGGGCGGCTTCCACCCAGACATCGCGCCCGGTATGGCGGCCCGGAAATTCCTGCAACAGATAGAAGGTGCGCGTCAGCACATGGTCATCGGGCACAGGTTCCAGCGGCGGAATGTCCAGCGGGCGGGCGATGGCCTGCAGGCGGCGCGCTTCGGGGGTGGTGCGTGTCAGCCCGGCCAGTTCGGCATCGCGCGTGTCGAACATGATCATCCCGCCGCCGCGCAAATAGCGGTTCAGTTTCGCATAGGCCGCGTCTGACGGAATGGGCGTGTCTTCTGTGATGGGCCAGTAGATGAAGGGAAAGAAGGTCAGTTCGTCGCGTTCCAGATCCACCCCGATGGGGCTGGCCGGTTCAACAGATGTGCGCTGGAATAACACCCGGCCCAACCCGCGCAAGCCCGCCTGCGCAACTGTGTCGATGCGCGCATCGCCCGTCAGCACATGGGCCAGCACCACATCCGATGTGGCCGCCAGTGCCAGCCGGTCATCGTCAGCGCTGGCCTGGTGGGGGGACATTATGGCCAACACCGCCCCCGCAAGTAGCGCCGCTATTGCCCCGCTGCCGCGCCGCAAGCGCCCCGAAAGCCACAGCGCGGCCAGAATATCCAGCCATAAGACCCCGATCCCCAGCAGCAGAAACCACGCTTTCAGGTCGCGTTCCTGCGCCACGCTGTCGCGTTCCAGCACCACCGAGGCGGGCCAGCGACTGGTGGGAAGGGTCATGTCCTGCGCGCCGATATTCAGCGCGAAACTGCCCGCCGCGCTGGAATATACGCCGGGGGGCAGGTCCGGCCCGAAGGCACGCGCCGCCAGTGCAGTGCCCGCCACCACGGGGGCGGTGCTGGCGTCATGCACCTGTCCGAACCCGTCCAGCGCGCGCGCGGGTTGCCAGTCCATGCCTGCCAGATCCTGCGCGCTGGGCGCAGCGGGGCGGGTGGACAGCGCAAGCCGTTCCAGCATGTCGACAAACAAGCCCGACAAGGGCAGGTTGGACCAGTCTGCATTGGCGGTGGTATGGATCAGCACCACTTGGCCGCTGCCACTGTATTTTCGCGTCACCAGCGGTGTGCCATCGGCAAGCGATGCGATGGTGCGTTCGGCCAGACCGGGGTCGGGCTGGGCCAGAACCTGCGCGCTGATGGTCACATCATCAGGGACAGACAGCCCCGCAAAAGGCGATTCCGCCGCGAAATCGCGCAAACGGCGGGGTTCCCCCCAACTCATGGCGCCGCCCACTGTGCGCCCGCCAATGCGCAGGCGCACCGGCAAAAGCGGGTCCTCATCGGCGCGCGCGACATCACTTGCCGCCAGTCGCGGCCCCGCAAAGCGCAGCAGCAACCCGCCATCATTGACAAAATCCAGCACTTGCGCGGATTCAACTTCGGACAATTGCGCAATATCGACAAGGATCAGCGCATCGGGGGCCGTCAGCAGCAGATCGTCGACAGACGCGCTTTCGATGAGTTCCGATACGGGGCCAAGGGCCTGACGCAGATACAAAAAGGGCGACAACAGGTCCAGCCCCTCGCGGCCTTCGCGGCCGGTCAGCAAGCCAACCTTGCGCCGTTGCAGCGCATCATCAGTCAAGGCCACAGCGCCTGCGCTGCGTTCGCCCGCGATCTGGAAACGTGTGATCCGGTTGCGCAATTCCGGCTGTAGCGTCAGGTCCAGCTTGGCTGTGGTGCTGTCCTCGTCAAAGCGGGCTGTGCCGGTGGCCAGCACCCGTTCCACCCCCGCAGGGTCGCGTCCGGTGGCGGTGATCTGGATGTCCTGTTCGCCCATGGCAGCGGGGCGGTGTGCGGTAATCTGCACCACGCCATCTTGCAGCACAGGCGGGGCCAGCGCCAGCACGGGGCGCGATGTTTCAAACACTGTCACATCGCCGCGTGCCTGCAGCGCGTCCAGCAGCGCGGGCCGGTAGGCGTGGTCCAGCCCGTCCGACAGCCAATAGCTGTCGAATATGTCCGGCAGGGCATCAACCCATGCCTGCAGGTTTTCCGTATCGGCGATGAAGGGCGCGGGCGCAAGCGCGGGCAGGCGTTCCAGCCAGTGATCTGCGGCGCGAAAGGTCAATGCGCCCGCTGGCAGGTCGGTCAGCGCCACCACGGCCACCGGACGGCCCGTGCGGCCTGCTTCGGTAACAATGTCGCGCATGCGCGCCTGACGCTGCGGCCAGTCCCGCGCGCTGGCCCAGCTTGCATCTGTCAGCACCAACACAGGCCCGGTGCCGTCGCGCGCGGGTTGCGGGTTCAGCACCGGGCCGGCAAAGGCAAGGATCAGCGCGGCTACGGCCAATGCCCGCAGCACCAGCAGCCACCACGGTGTCCGGTCACTTTCGGATGTTTCGTCCTTCAGTCCGATCAGCAGCGCCACGCCGGGAAACCGCCGGATGACGGGCGCAGGCGGCACCGCGCGCAACAGCCACCACAGCAGCGGAAGTGCCAGCAACGCCAGCAGCAGGGCAGGGGTGGCAAACCCGATCGGGCCAAATGTCACCATCACATGGCCCGCCTTGCGTCCAGCTGTTGCCACAGCCACATAAGGGCCGGGCCTGCGGGCTGGTCAGTGTGATGGGTCAACATATGCCAGCCAGTCGCACGCGCCAGCCCTGCCAGCATATCCTTGCGTTCGGCCAGCCTGTCGCGGTAGCGGGCGCGCAAATCCGCAGCGCGCAGAGTTTCATGCCGCATCCCCCCCCCCATGGAGGTGAAGATGGACCTGCCCTGATAGGGAAACGCTTCCTCGGCCGGGTCCAGAATCTGCACCAGCGCGCCGCGCACGCCGCGATCTGCTGCGCGCCCGACGGCGCTTTGCACCCCTGCGGGGTCGCCCAGAAAGTCGGACAGGAACACGGTCTGGCTGTGGGCGGGCAGCACGGACATGGGCGGGGTGCCGTAGTCATCGGTCACAGTGTCGCCCGCCAGATGCGCGGCAAGCGGGTCAAGCTGCGCGCGCCCTGCGCGCGGCGGCATGTCGGGCATAAGCCCCACGCGTTCGCCCCCTTTCAGCAACAGCACAGCCAGCGCAAGCGCCAGAACCCTTGCGCGATCAGCCTTTGGCGCGCGGGACTTGTGGCCCGAGAACGCCATGGCCTGCGACTGGTCCACCCATAGGGTGACGGCCTGCGCGGCCTGCCATTCGGTTTCGCGCACAAAATGCGTATCTGACCGCGCCGAGCGCCGCCAGTCGATCCTTGCGCCCCAATCGGACGCAGTTGCAGGCCGGTATTGCCAGAATTCATCGCCTGCGCCCGCGCGCCTGCGCCCATGGGCACCGGGCAGGACGGATTGCGCCAGATGTTCGGCTTGTGCCAGCAGGGCAGGCAGCGGGGCGGCCAGCCCTTCGGCACGGCTGCGCAGGATGGCTTGTGGGGTTTCGGTTTGGGGACCGGTCAAGCCGCGTCCTCCAGTCGGGTGGCGGTTGCGGCGACGCGGTCAATGATGGCCCCCAGGTTTTCCCCGCGCGCCCGCGCAGCAAAGCCCAGCGCCATGCGGTGCGACAGCACCGGGCGCGCCATGGCTGCGACATCATGCAGACCGGGGGCAAGCCGCCCGTCCAGCAGGGCGCGCGCGCGCACCGTCAGCATAAGGGCCTGTGCCGCGCGTGGCCCCGGCCCCCAGCTGACACAATCGCGCACGGCGTCATGGGCTTCGGGTTCGTCAGGGCGGCAGGCGCGCACCAGATCAAGGATGGCATCCACCACGCCCGCGCCCACGGGCATGCGGCGCAACAGCGCCTGCGCGTCCAGCAATTCAGCCGCGCTGAACACCTGATGGGCCGTGCCATCCTGCAGCCCGGTGGTGGCCATCAGGATATCGCGTTCCGTGTCGCGGTCGGGATAGACAACATCAATCTGCACCAGAAACCTGTCAAGCTGCGCTTCGGGCAGCGGGTAGGTGCCTTCTTGTTCAATCGGGTTCTGGGTGGCCAACACATGGAAGGGGCGTTCCAGCCTGTGATGCGCGCCCGCCACTGTGACTTCGCCTTCCTGCATGGCCTGCAACAGCGCGGCCTGGGTGCGGGGGCTGGCGCGGTTGATTTCATCTGCCATCAGCAACTGGCAAAAAATCGGCCCCTCGATGAAGCGAAAGGCGCGTTTGCCATCCTCGGAGATGTCCAGCACCTCGGACCCCAGAATGTCGGCAGGCATCAGGTCGGGGGTGAACTGGATGCGGTTGCCCTTCAGGCCCATGACAGTGGACAATGTATCCACCAGCCGCGTCTTGCCCAAGCCCGGCAGGCCAATCAACAGCCCGTGCCCGCCACACAGCATTGCCGTAAGCGTTAGGTCAACAACGTTTTTCTGGCCAATAAAACGGGTGTTGATGCTGGACCGCGCCTGCGCCAGTTTGTCGCCCAAAGCCTCGATCGCGGCGATCAGGTCTGTTTCTGTGCTCATCGGGGCGCTCCTTGCGGGTGATTTTTCGTGTGAAACTACTATCTATCAGAATGTGACATATCGCATAGGCGGCCAATGACAAAAACATCTGATGAACAAAATAGCGTGACCCCGTCGGCAACTGCGCTGGCGCAGGCCGCGCAAGCGGCCAGCAACGGGGCGGGTTTGCCCCCTGTGCATTTGTGGAATCCGCCGTTTTGCGGGGATCTGGACATGCGGATCGCCCGCGACGGGACATGGTTTTATCAAGGCACGCCCATTGGCCGGCCTGCCTTGGTGCGGCTGTTTTCGACCATCCTGAAATTGGAAGATGGCAAATATTTCCTTGTTACCCCTGTTGAAAAGGTGGGAATCACCGTTGATGACGCCCCGTTTGTCGCGGTGGATTTCAGCGTAGAAGGGGCGGGCAGGGATCAGGAATTGGTCTTTACCACCAATGTGGGGGATGTGCTGAGTGCGGGCGCGGCGCATCCATTGCGCATGGCGCGCGACCGCGAAACGGGCGAACCCGCCCCCTATGTCATGGTCCGCAACGGGCTGGAGGCCCTGATCGACCGCAAAAGTTTCTACCGGATGGTGGACCTGTGCACCCATACCACGCATGAGGACGCGCGCTGGTTCGGGCTGTGGTCGGGCGGGGTGTTCTTTCCGGTCATTGCGTCAGACGAATTGCCCTAGCTTGCACTGCCTGTGCGCGATGTGGGGTTTGGGGTTGGTTTTGTCCCAAAACCAGATCATATAAGGCCATGTTCTCGACATCCCTGAAATCAGTTTTGCATCATGTGCGCTACTTCCCGCTGTGGTCGGCGTTGACTGTTCTGCGGTGGCGGGCCTTTGACATGCGTTCGCGCGGGTTGGGGACCACATTGGGCGTGGTCATGCGCTGGTTTCCCCCGGCCAGACGGCGCTTTGACCGCGAGGCCAGACGGGTTTTCCCCGACATGCCGCGCGCCCAACGCGCAAAGCTTGGGCAGGAGATGGGCAAGCAAATGGGCCGGACCCTGTTTGAGATTTACCATGATGCCGAATTCCAGACCCAGCACCATAAATTCCACGCCTCTGGCCCCGGACTGGAGGCGCTGAAACAGGCGCATGCCGCTGGCAAGGGGGCAATCATCGTGTCCGGCCATTTCGGGCAATGGGAAGCGGTGCGCGCCGTAATCAAGATGCACGGGATGGAAAGTGGCGCAGTGTATCGTCCCAACAAAAACCGCCATTATGAGCGCCGGTTGCGCGCTGGTATCGAAGCGGGCGGCAAGCCCATTCTGGCCACTGGCCGCGTGGGAACCATGGCGCTGGTGCGGCATTTGCGCAGCGGTGGCATTGTGTCCATTCTGCTGGATGAAAAATACGCCGAAGGAATCAGATTGCCGTTTCTGGGGCATGATGCCTTCACATCCCTGTCGGCCGCGCAATTGTCCCTGAAATATGGCCTGCCCATGATCCCGGCATATGGAATTCGCGCGGATGACGGGAACAGCTTTCGGGTGGAATTTGAACCCCCAATCCCCCATACTGACGCGGTTTCCATGACCCGCGCATTCAATGACAGCCTGTCTGCGCGGATCATGGCGAACCCCGACCAATGGTATTGGATGCTTCGGCGTTGGGGGGAGGTCTGAGTGCGCTTGCGCTGGCGGGGCTGAACCCGCATGCTGAGGTCCTGAACCGCTGCCGTCCTTGAAAAGAACAAAAAGAAGAAGACCATCATGCCTGTATTTGAGCGCTACCTGTCCGTCTGGGTTGCCCTTGCCATTCTTGCGGGGCTGGGGCTTGGCCAGATTGCGCCGGGGCTTGTGGCTTTTCTTGCGGCGCTTGAATACGGCTCGGTCAATTTTGTGGTCGCGGTGCTGATCTGGTTCATGGTCTATCCGATGATGGTGGGGGTTGATTTTACGTCCCTGGCGCGGGTGCATGAACGCCCCAAGGGGCTGATCATCACGCTGGCAGTCAACTGGCTGATCAAGCCTTTCACCATGGCGGCGCTGGGGGTGCTGTTTTTCGAGCATCTCTTCGCGCCCTTCATCGAACCGGGCACAGCCGGCCAGTATATCGCGGGCATGATCCTGTTGGGCGCGGCCCCGTGCACGGCCATGGTATTCGTCTGGTCGCAGCTGACCAGGGGGGACCCGAACTATACGCTGGTGCAGGTGTCGCTCAATGATGTGATCATGGTTTTTGCCTATGCGCCCATCGTGGCGCTTTTGCTTGGCGTCACCGACATAGCCGTTCCGTGGGAAACGCTGGTCCTGTCGGTGGTGCTATATGTCGTGGTGCCACTGGGCGCGGGGGTGCTGACGCGGCTGTGGCTGACACGCGGCGCGCGCGCCCCTGCCCAGGCCGAGGCGGCCGTGGGGGTGTTTACCGCGCGGGTCAAACCCTTCTCAGTGCTGGGGCTTCTGGCTACAGTTGTGCTGTTGTTCGGTTTTCAGGGTGATGTGATCCTTGATCGGCCTTTGATTATTGTGATCATCGCCATTCCGCTGCTGATCCAGTCCTACGGCATGTTTGCTGTCGCCTATTGGGCGGCAAAAGCGTGGCGCGTGCCCCATAAGGTGGCGGCGCCCTGCGCGATGATTGGCACATCGAATTTCTTTGAACTGGCCGTGGCGGTGGCAATTGGCCTGTTCGGCCTGAACTCTATTGCTGCGCTGGTCACTGTGGTGGGGGTGCTGGTCGAGGTGCCGGTGATGCTGTCGCTTGTGTGGTTCGCCAACCGCACGCGCCACTGGTTCCCGCGTGATGAAACGCCGATCCGCGCGCCAAAAGACCGACCGCGCCCGTGATGGTGGCGCATGATTATTCGACTGATGCGCCGTCTGCGTCCTGCCCCGGAACGGGGCGCGTCACTGTTTAGCCCGGTTCCCAAGGCGCCATGCCCGCGACATGCTGTTGACTCGTTGCAAGCCGCGACGTGCCGCAATCCGGCAACGCGCTTTTGACCCTATTGTAGCACGTCGCGGCTTTGGGCAGTCGCGCGCGATGATCTGACTTCTTGATGCCGATGATGACATAAGCTTGGGGCGGGATCATAGATTTGCGCCACTTGCGCTAATCATCGTGCCCCAGCGCGGGGGCGGGGCGGGTGAAA
>NZ_JBQTCF010000032.1:0-48643 GCF_052379845.1 Roseinatronobacter sp. NSM
ACCGAAATACTTGGTGATCGCTGCCGTCAGCGTGGTCTTGCCGTGGTCAACATGCCCGATCGTCCCGATGTTCACATGCGGTTTATTGCGTTCAAACTTTTGCTTTGCCATGGTTTCGGCACCCTTTGTTGCTGAGCCGCAGATACGACCCCGAGATGACACGCGCGCCTGTTATCCAGTCAGGCGCGAAAAATCAAGCGCACATCTGCGGGAATCTGGAAATCTGCCCGTGGGGGCGTTTCATTCTTCCGGGGCCGCGCCTGCCACTTGCCCCTCATCAGCCTCGTCGCGCGGGGGGAACCATTCAGGCTTGGACACGATCCAGCGTTCGATTGCGGCAACGGCGTTTTCCGACAGGTTCTGCATTTGCTGTTCCGCCGATTGCGTCAGCCCCGAACTGACCACGGTTTCCCCTGACAGGCTTTCAAGCACAGTGATTCGATGGGGCGTGTCATTCAGTTTGGTCTGGGCTTCGTCATCCCAGATAGTAACCCCGACAATCAGAACGGATTTGGGCGCGGCCACAATCGGAATACCGGGAATTGCCAGAACATAGCCCTGCACCGCAATGGCCACATGATAGAATTTGTCCCCGTCATAGCGCCCGAAGCGGCGTTCGATTTCCGCAGTCAGCGCCGCTTCCCATGCTTCAGGTTCGGCGCGGCGGGATGCGGGGCCGACAACTGCATTTTCCGCAACGACAATCGCATGGCCCAACCGGAAATTGCCCAATTCGGCGCGTTCTTCGCCCAGTTGCGCCCCGCTGGTGCAGGCCCCCAACAACGAAAGCGCTGCCAGCGCCCCAAAAACACGCGCTTTCAAACCCGAAAGTTCCATATTCCGCACCTTTTACCCGTTCAACCATGGTCTAGCGCAATCTGGCGGGGTGCGCAAATCCGCGCGTGGCCTCAGGCAAAGCGGTTGTCGCGTGGAAACCCGCGCGGGGCCATACGCCCGGCGCTGGCGCGTTTGCCCAGCCATTCCGACAGGTCCGCTTCCAGACGCGTGCGCCCTGCGGGGTCCTTCCAGCTTAACCCTTTTTCCAGGGTCAGTGTTGTCAGGTCTGACAAGCCGCCATCCTTGTAGGATTGCAGCCTGACCCCCTTGCCGCGCGCCATTTCGGGCAATTCGGACATGGGGAAGACCAGCAATTTGCGGTTTTCACCGACAACCGCCAGATGGTCCCCTTCGGCAAAGCGGCAGACATGCGCGCGCACCCCGGGCTTGAGGTTCAGAATCTGTTTTCCGCTGCGGGTTTGGGCGACCACTTCATCTGCGGGCACGACGAACCCATCCCCCGCACTGGAGGCAACGACCAGCCGCGCGCCCGCCCGGTGGGTGAACAGATCGACAATATCCGCTTCATTGGGCAAATCCACCATCAGGCGCACAGGTTCCCCCATGCCGCGCCCACCGGGCAGATTGGCCCCCAGCAGCGTGTAAAACCGCCCGTTGGACCCGAACAGAACAATCTTGTCGGTGGTTTCGGCATGCAAGGCAAAGCGCCCCTCATCGCCATCCTTGAACTTGAAGCCCTGATCCAGCGCGATATGCCCTTTCATGGCGCGGATCCAACCCATTTTGGAACACACCACTGTAATGGGTTCGCGTTCGATCATGGCTTCCAGCGGCACATCCTCGACATCATGCCCTTCGGCAAAATCGGTGCGGCGGCGTCCCAGATCGGTGGCCTTGCCAAAAATGGCCTGCACATCGCGCAACTGGGCGCTGATGGTTTTCCATTGCAGCGTATCGGACGCAAGCAGGTCTTCCAGTCCCGCGCGTTCGCGCAGCAATTCGTCCCGCTCGCGCACCAGTTCCATTTCTTCCAGGCGGCGCAAGGACCGCAGGCGCATGTTCAGAATGGATTCGGCCTGAAGCTCGGTCAACTCCCCCTCACCTTCGGGGGGCGGGATATAATCCGCCTCGGAGGACGCGCGGACAAATTCCCGCCCCCAGACTTCCCGCATCAATGCCGCGCGTGGGGCGTCATCATAGCGAATGATGTCAATCACGCGGTCAAGGTTCAGGAAGGCGATGATAAACCCTTCCAGCACTTCCAGACGGTGATCAATCTTGTTCAGGCGGTGCTGGCTGCGGCGCTGCAACACGTCGCGGCGGTGGTCCAGAAACGCGCGCAGCACGTCGCGCAGGCTGCAGACCCGGGGCGTCAGACCGTCAATCAGAACATTCATGTTCAGGCTGAAACGGGTTTCCAGATCGCTGTTCTTGAACAGCATCCCCATCATCAGGTCAGGGTCCACACTGCGGGTCTTGGGTTCCAGAACAATGCGCACATCATCGGCCGACTCGTCGCGCACATCGGCCAGCAGCGGCACCTTGCGGGTCTGGATCACTTCGGCCAGTTTTTCGATCAGGCGGGATTTGGGCACCTGAAAGGGAATTTCGGTAACGACAACCTGCCATTGCCCGCGGCCCAGATCCTCAATCTGCCAGCGCGCACGCACCCGGATCGACCCGCGCCCGGACTGATAGGCGGCAAGAATTGCGTCACGCGGTTCCACCACCACGCCGCCCGTCGGAAAATCGGGGCCAGGGATCAGCGCAATCAGGTCTTCATCCGGCAGCTCGGGGGTGGCAATCAGTGCCAGGCACCCTTCGATCAACTCATCCAGATTATGGGGGGGTATGTTGGTGGCCATGCCCACGGCAATACCACTGGACCCATTGGCCAGAAGGTTCGGGAAGGCCGCGGGCAACACAACCGGTTCTTCCAGCGTGCCGTCATAATTGGGGCGGAAATCCACAGCGTTTTCGGACAAGCCTTCCAGCAGCGCCTCGGCGGCTTTGGTCATGCGCGCTTCGGTATAGCGGGCGGCGGCAGGATTGTCGCCGTCAATATTGCCAAAGTTCCCCTGCCCGTCGACCAACGGGTAGCGCACGTTGAAATCCTGTGCCAGCCGCGCCATCGCGTCATAGATCGCAGCGTCGCCATGGGGGTGGTAATTGCCCATCACATCGCCGGTAATCTTGGCCGATTTCCGAAAGCCGCCAGTGGGTGACAGCTTCAGTTCGCGCATTGCGAACAGAATGCGCCGGTGCACCGGTTTCAGCCCGTCACGCGCATCGGGCAGCGCGCGATGCATGATGGTGGACAGCGCATATTGCAAATAGCGTGACCCCAGCGCACGGCGCAGCGGTTCGGCCACAAGGGCGTTCTTGTCTTCGGGATGATCATCGTCTTGTGCCATGGCCTCGCAATAGCCCCAAGCTTGAGACAGGTCCAGCCCCCAAGGCGGCAAACTGCCCATTCACATAAGTGTCGCTTGCGGGACCAGAGGCTCAGCGTCTAGGCTGGACGTCCCCAGAATTGGAGAATTCCCCGATGCGCCCCATTTCCCTGCGCCCCGTCCCGATTGTCATCTTGTGTGCGGGCCTTGGCCTGCCTGCGCTGGCCGACACGCCGTTGCGCGCGGTTACGCTGTCCACGGCAGGGCTTGCGCTTATCGAAGCGCAGGCCCGTCTTGACAGGGACGGGCTGGTTTTGCCAGTGCGCCGCGCCGATATTGATGATTTCCTGAAATCCCTGCGCCTGTCAGGGGGCAGTGGCACGCTGCCCACCCTGACGATGACAGGTCCCGGCGGATTTGACGACAGCTTCGCCGCGCTGCCCTTTGACCCTGCCGCGCTGCAAGACCTGCGTATGCTGCTGGATGCGATGACGGGCGCGCCTGTCACTGCCACACGGCGCGGCATTGAGCTTCAGGGGCGCATCATGGGGGTGCGCGATGTGCCGTGCACCACGGACGCACAACAAGGGTGCGTCGCGCTGGCGCTGCGGTCCGACACCGGGCAGATTGGCCAGATCCTGCTGGACGATGCCACCCAACTGACCTTCCGCGATGCAGCGGATAACGCAGCTATTGACCGCGGGCTTGACGCCCTGCGCGCTGCCGGTCAGGGGCATATGCTGCAAGTTCATCTGACCATGTCAGCACAGGGCACGACCGCCGACGCGCAGGATATTTCCCTTGCATGGCTGCAATCCGCACCTGTCTGGAAAACCGCATGGCGCGCCGAAAGCGGGCCGGACGGCACCATCCTGACAGGCTGGGCCGTGGTCGAGAACGCCACTGGCCATGACTGGCAGGATGTGGACCTGACCCTTGCGACAGGGGCAGTGCAGGCGTTACAGGTGCAGTTGTATGACCGCCAGCCCGGCACCCGCAAACTGGCCGCAGGCACTGCCGCGTCTGGTGCCATGCCCGAACTGATGGCCAGCGCCCCCCTGCAACGCAATATGGCGTTTGAAGCGGCCTATGACGCGGCCCCCGTTACCATGGATGACGGCGACAGTTTTTCGCGCTTTACGCTGTCAACGCCCGTTACCCTGAAGGCGGGGGATATCATCAGCCTGCCATTTCTGCGCGAAACCCTGCAAGATGCGCGCCTGACACTCTATCGCGGGGGCAGCGGCGCGCAACATCCGATGCTGGCCGTCGTCGTGCAAAACCCGCTGCCACTGCGCCTGCCTGCAGGGGTCATGACGCTGTATGAAGACGGGCGCGGCCATGCGGGCGACGCCATGATCCCCGAACTGCCCCCCGGCGACAGCGAAACCGTGGAATTCGCCCGCGACACGGCCATGACCGTGCGCGAAAACGTGGCGCGGGCGGAAACCGTGCAGTCCGCGCGCATTGTCGATGGTGTGATGCTGGTGCAGGAACGGCTTGAACAGCGCACCACCTACCGCATTGAAGGCGCAGCGCAGGGCGCGCGGGTGCTGACAATCGCGCACCCCCTGCGGCAGGGCTGGAGCGTTCAGACAGACGGGGGCGTGCAGGGGCTGGATGACATGCGCTTCACCGTTGATGTGCCCGAAGGGGCGTTGACCACGCATGAGGTGATCGAGCACCGCCAGACCCAACAGCGCGTGGCCTTGCTGGATCTGGACATGGATGCGCTGGGCTATTGGTCGGCGCGCATGGCCGATGCCGACATGCAGGCCCTGCTGGCGCAGTTGCAGGATTTGCGCGCCGATGAAGCCCGCTTGCAACGCGAGATTACCCGCCTGAAAATGGCCGAAGACACCCTGATCGCAGATCAGGAACGGCTGATTGGCGTGATCGTGCAACTGGGCGATGACAGCCGCGCCAATCAGGACCGCCGCGCGCGTGTCGATGCGATTGACGATGAAATCGCATCAGGTCGCACTGAAATCGCAGCCGCCGAAGCGCGGCTTGACGCTATCAGGTCAGACCTGCGCGCGCTTATTTTGAATGCAGATTAGCGCATGTTGCTCAAAACTGGGACCCGGTTTTGAGCTTCTCGAACCTGCGAGATCAATAAGTTAGACCATGTGGCGTGAATGCGAATGAACGCGATATTCTCTAACGATATTATAAACGGGAAAAGCCTGAGGGCTTTTTCCGAAATTGCGCAAACAGGCACCCTGTGACGGGCGGTGCCGGATGCCGCGTTTTACTGCGGCTCGGGGCGGCGTTGCGCCATGCGATTGGCCAAATTTTCGTGCCCGGTGGCGCGCAGTCCGGAAACCGCACCGTGAAAATCAGCTTCCTCGCGGTTCTGGCTTAGCTTCGATTTCGCAAGGACGCGGTTTACGTCAATCCTGAAGGCGACGATGCCCGCAAGCATATCTTCCATGTAGTCAACAGGCGCATCCGCCATCCGCCAGGCTGACGTGCCATTCACCCGTCGCTCGTGCAGGCGTGTCAACAAACCGACGGCCGCACGTTTCGCCTGCGTGTCATGTTGGAAACGGATACAGCCATAGACATGCACAACCTGATAGTTCCAGGTTGGCACATGCCGGTGATGCGCGGCCTTCGATGGATAGAAATTCGGGGAAACATAGCCGTCATCACCGCGAAATATCACCATCACCTGCTGGCCCGCCGGGATCAGATGATGCATGTCATTCGCGCGCGCCACATGGCCGATCAATCCTCCATCCGGGGCGGCCAGCACAGGAACATGATTGGCGATCAGCCCTTCGCATGTCTGTGCGACGATACACGCCAGCGGCGCGCTTTCCATGACCGAATTAATCTCGGCTTGGTCAATCTCAAGGAAATGGGGCGGGATATACATGACAGATACCGTTCTGAATGTGGTCTTGCAGCGATAGCTGCAAAAGGACATTTCCGCCCCACAAGACAGCGCTTTATGCCATCTTGCGCGCGAAACCCTGCATCAACCGCCCAAAAGGGAAGCTGCGGTCCACTGGCGCGCACAGCCCCCATTCAGGGCTGCGCCCTGCGGGGGCCGGTCAGACATGGGTCACGATGCCGCTTCGTCGCGCCCTTCCAGCGCGTCAAGGCGGGCTTTAAGCGCTTCATTCTCCTCGCGGGCTTTTTGGGCCATGGCGCGCACGGCGTCGAATTCTTCGCGGGTGACAAATTCCCGGTCTGCCAGCCAGCGGTCCAGCAGGCTTTTCATCGCCGTCTCGGCCTCGGTGCGCGCACCCTGGGCCACGCCCATGGCATTGGTCATCAATTGTGACATGTCATCCAGAAAACGGTTGCGACTTTGCATTTTGGCCCCTTCGGCATTTGGCTTTTATCCTATATGTGACCTTGGCGGGCAAAACTCAAGGTTGACTTCCGCGCACCGCCCGCGTCAGACAGGCGCAGGTTTCCAGTTTCAAGGCCCGTGAATGACCCTTCCCCTTGCTATCATGTTCCCCGACATATCGCCGGAAATTTTCCAGATCGATCTGGGCAGTTTCAGTTTCGCGCTGCGCTGGTATGCGCTGGCCTATATCGCGGGGTTCTTGCTGGGGTGGTGGATTATCCAGTCGCTGATGAAACGCCCTGCCCTGTGGCCTGCCGACACCGCCCCAATGCCCCCCGCCAAGGTCGAAGGGTTGCTGACCTATGTGATTATCGGGGTCATTCTGGGCGGGCGGCTGGGGTTCGTGCTGTTTTACCAGACCAGTTATTACATGACCTATCCTGCGGAAATCCTGCGCATCTGGGAAGGGGGCATGTCGTTTCATGGCGGGCTTGCGGGGGTGGCTGTCGCGGGGCTGGTCTTTTGCCGCCGCCACGGCGTGCCTGCCCTGCAACTGGCTGACGCCATGGCGCTGGTCGCCCCTGTCGGCATCGGGCTGGGGCGTCTGGCCAATTTTGTCAACGCCGAATTATGGGGCCGTCCCACGACCGCGCCATGGGGCGTTGTGTTTCCCGGCCCGCACGCGCAAAGCTGCCCATGGGACTGGCCGGTGGCCCTGTGCGCGCGCCACCCCACGCAGCTATATGAAGCCGCCCTTGAAGGGGCTGTGCTGTTTGCTGTTCTGGCCTGGCTTGTCTGGCGCAAGGGCTGGCTGAAAACCCCCGGTGCCGTGACGGGGCTATTCGTTGCGGGGTATGGGCTGGCGCGTTTCACTGTGGAATTCTGGCGTCAGGCCGATGCGCAATTCATCACGCCTGACAACCCGCTGGGCCATGTCGTGACGCTGGGTCAGGCGGGTATCAGCATGGGACAGGTTCTGTCCTTGCCCATGATTTTCATCGGCGCGGCCCTGATATGGCGCGCACGCCGCGCATGACAGCGCTGCGCGACATATTGATCCGCCAGATTGCCGGTTTGGGGCCAATCCCCATTGCGGACTATATGACCACCTGCCTGTTACACCCGCAGCACGGCTATTACACCACGCGCGATCCGCTTGGGCGCAAGGGCGATTTTACGACCGCGCCCGAAATCAGCCAGATGTTTGGCGAAATGCTGGGGCTGTGCATGGCACAGGTCTGGATGGATCAGGGCTGCCCCGCGCCCTTCACGCTGGCCGAACTTGGCCCCGGGCGCGGCACGCTGATGGCCGATATTCTGCGCGCCACACGCGCTGTGCCGGGTTTTCAGGATGCGGCCCGCCTGCACCTTGTCGAAGCTTCGCCCGTGTTGCGGCGCCTGCAGGCCCAATGCCTGCCCGACCCGCAGTTCCATGACAGCGCCGACACCCTGCCCGATGCACCGCTATTCGTGGTGGCCAATGAATTTTTCGACGCGCTGCCCATTCGCCAGTTTCTGCGCGTGGACACGGGCTGGCGCGAACGCATGGTGGGGGTGCAGGACGGGCGGCTGGCTTATGGGCTGGGGCCTGTCACGGCGCTGGCGGCGCTGGAACACCGGCTGGAGGATACTGCACCGGGCCAGATGGTCGAAACCTGCGCGCCAGCGGGGGCCGTGATGGCCGCACTGGGGCCGCGCATCGCGCAACATGGCGGCATTGCCCTGATCGTCGATTACGGGGACTGGCGCAGTCGCGGCGACACATTCCAGGCCCTGCGCCAGCACGCCCCCGATGACCCGCTGGCCCATCCCGGTCAGGCCGATCTGACTGCCCATGTCGATTTCGAGGGGCTTGCCCTTGCGGCCACCCCCCTGCGCGCCACCACCCTGACCCCGCAAGGGGTTTTTCTGGAACGGCTGGGAATCACGCAACGCGCCCAAACCCTTGCCACTGCATTGGACGGGGCGGCGCTGCAGGCCCATATTGCCGCGCATCGGCGCTTGACGCACCCGCAAGAAATGGGTCACCTGTTCAAGGCGCTTGCGCTGTATCCTGACACCGCCCCTGCCCCACCGGGATTTGGACCATGACCCTGGAGATACTGACCGCCGACAGCCTGTCCCCCCTGCGCCACGGGTTTTTCACCCGGCGCGGCGGCGCATCCTCGGGCATATTTGCGGGCCTGAATTGCGGGCCGGGGTCATCTGACCAAAGCGAAACAGTGCGCACCAACCGCGCCCGCGTGGCAGATGCCATGCAACTTGCGCCCAAGGCCCTTGTCAGCCTGCACCAGACCCATTCCGCCGATGTCGTCACACTGGACGCACCCCTGCCCGATGGCGCGCCCTTGCCAAAGGCCGATGCCATGGTCACGGACACCCCCGGGCTGGGGCTGGCCATTCTGACCGCTGATTGCCAGCCCGTGCTGTTTGCCGACCATGCAGCCGGTGTCATTGGCGCGGCGCATGCGGGGTGGCGCGGGGCACTGGGCGGGGTTTTGGAAAACACCCTTGACGCGATGGAAGCCCTTGGGGCCACGCGCGCCACCACCTGCGCTGTCATAGGCCCGTGCATCAGCCAGCGCGCCTATGAGGTGGGACCGGAATTTCTGGAAGATTTCATCGCAGATGACCCCGGCCATACCCGCTTCTTTGCCAATGGCCAGAACGGGCGCTATCAGTTCGATCTGACGGGGTTTGGCCTGTTCCGACTGCGTGCGGCCGGTATTGGCGATGTCTGCTGGACAGGGCATTGCACCTATGGCGACCCCAAAATGTTCTATTCCTATCGCCGGTCGGTGCATGAAGGACAGGCCGATTATGGCCGCCTGATTTCAGCGATCCGCCTGTAGCCTGTCGCCCGTCGCCGGCCCCTTTTGCGGTGTCAGAAATCCTTGCGCGCGCGCAACGCCGCGCCGATGGTGCCGTCATCCAGATAATCCAGCTCGCCGCCCATGGGCACGCCCTGCGCAAGCGCTGTGATCTTGACCCCGGTGGGGGTCAGCACATCCGCGATGTAATGCGCGGTCGTCTGCCCGTCGACAGTCGCCCCAAGCGCAAGGATGACTTCGCGCGCCCCCCCATCGCCCACCCGCGCAACCAGTTGGGGAATGCGCAAATCATCCGGTTCAATCCCGTCCAGTGCCGAAAGCGTGCCGCCAAGGACGTGATACTGCCCTTTGAACACGCCGCCACGTTCCATCGCCCATAAATCCGCGACATCCTCGACCACGCATAATTCGCCCGTGGCGCGGCGGGTTTCATCTGTGCATATCGCGCAGACCGGCGCGGTGGATATATTGCCGCATTGCGCACAGGCCTGCGCTGAGTGCGTCACCCGGTCCAGCGCCGCCAGCAGCGGGCGCAAGCTTTGGTCACGGCGCTGGATCAGATGCAGCACCAGACGCCGTGCAGACCGCGGCCCCAGACCGGGCAGCCGCGCAAGCTGCGCAATCAGCGCTTCAATATCATTGGGGGCGCGGTCCATGCGCTGCGTCTAGAACGGCAGGTTCATGTCACGCGGCAGGCCCAGGCTTTCGGCCATTTTGCCCATTTCTTCCTTGGACCGGGCTTCGGCCTTGGCTTGTGCATCCTTGATGGCCGCAAGAATCAAATCCTCGACCACTTCCTTTTCATCGGGGTTGAAGATCGACGGATCGATGTCCAGCCCTGTCAATTCCCCCTTGGCCGTGGCGGTGGCGCGCACCAGCCCCGCCCCGGATTCGCCCGTCACGATAACGGATTTCAAATCCTCCTGAAGCTGGGCCATCTTGCCTTGCATTTCCTGCGCGGCTTTCATCATCTTGGCCATATCGCCAAGTCCGCCCATTCCCTTGAACATGTCAGTGTCCTTTCGTTCTTATGTGTCGTCAAACGGATCCCAGTCAGGGTCCAACTCATCCTCGACGGGGGCAAGTGCTTCGCTCTCGATCTGCGCATCGGGCGCTGTCAGATCACGGATATCGGCAATTCGCGCCTGTGGAAATGCCTGAAAGACTGCCGCCACCAAGGTATTTTCCATCGCCTCGGTTTCTTGCGCGCTGCGGTCGCGCGCGCGGGTTTCGGCCAGCGTGGGCGCGCCCCCTTTGGAGGTGACCGACACGCCCCAGCGCGCGCCCGTCCAGCCCTGCAACCGTCCCGCAAGGCGCGCGGCCAGATCAGGCGCTGCATCCGGTGTGGGTTCAAATTCAATGCGGCCGGGGCTGTAGCGCACCAGACGCAGGCAGGTTTCCACCTCGACCAGAAGGGCCATGTCGCGCTGTGCGCGAATAAGCGCCACAACATCCTCGAATTGCGGATAAAACGCCAGCGCGGGGGCCGCGCCTGCCAGCGCCGCTTGTGGCGCGCCCGCGCCCGTATGACCGCGAGAGGGTACCGAACCCGCCGCCCCGCCGCGCGCCATGGTGCCCGCGGCCGCCCCCGCAGGCGTCCGCGCAGTGCCCACCCCACCACCGCCAACGGGCGGGGTCTGGTCATGCCATTTGCGCAGCAGCTCTTCGGGGCTGGGCAGGTCGGCCACATGGGTCAGGCGGATAATCGCCATTTCAGCGGCCATCATGGCATTGGGGGCGGCGGCCACTTCTTCCAGCGCTTTGAGCAGCATTTGCCAGGCCCGCGTCAACACCCGCATGGGCAGGGCCTGCGCCATGGCGGCGCCGCGGTCGCGTTCATCAGGGCTGATGGTGGGGTCATTGCCCGCATCAGGGGTCACTTTGGTGACACTTAGCCAATGGGTAATTTCCGCCAGATCACGCAACACCGCCATAGGGTCCGCCCCGTCAGCATATTGCGCGGACAATTCCGACAGGGCCGCGCCCGCATCGCCGCGCATGATATGGTCAAACAGGTCCAGAACCCGCGCACGGTCCGCAAGCCCCAGCATGGCGCGCACCTGATCGGCGCTGGTTTCACCCGCCCCGTGGCTTATGGCCTGATCCAGAAGCGACATGGCATCGCGCACCGACCCTTCGGCGGCGCGCGTGATCAGCGCCAGCGCATCCGGGGCCACCTGCCCGCCTTCGGCCTGTGCGACGCGGCCCAGATGGGCAATCATCACTTCGGGTTCCACGCGGCGCAAATCAAACCGCTGGCAGCGCGACAGGACCGTGACGGGCACTTTGCGGATTTCAGTTGTGGCGAAGATGAATTTCACATGCGCAGGCGGTTCTTCAAGCGTTTTCAACAATGCGTTGAAGGCCGAATTCGACAGCATGTGCACTTCGTCGATGATATAGATCTTGTAGCGCGCAGACGCCGCGCGATAGGCGACACTGTCAATGATTTCCCGGATATCGCCCACCCCGGTGCGCGAGGCTGCGTCCATTTCCATGACATCAACATGGCGACCATCGGTGATGGCGCGGCAATGTTCGCACTGCCCGCAAGGTTCAGTGGTCGGCCCGCCCTGGCCATCCACACCAATGCAGTTCAACCCCTTGGCGATGATTCGCGCCGTCGTGGTTTTGCCCGTGCCGCGAATGCCGGTCATCACAAAGGCATGATGAATGCGGTCAGCCGCGAAAGCATTGCGCAAGGTGCGCACCATCGCATCCTGCCCGATAAGATCGGCAAAATTTTCGGGGCGGTATTTGCGCGCCAGAACCTGATAGGGGGTTTGGCTGTCAGTCATGGGGTCAAGCCTTGGTTATGTGCCCATATCCTAGCGCGGCGCGGGCGCGATGGGAAACGGGTTTTCGATTTTTACGGGGCCGCGCGGCAGGCAGGCGCAGAATTTGAGTATTTTTGGCAAGATGAAATCACAAGGCGCGTGCTGCAAGCAGATCATGGCGTGCCAGAAATCCGGTCAGATGCTGCGCGAGCGCTTCGGGCTGTTCGATCTGGGCCAGATGGGCAGCACGGCGGATGATCGCGAATTGCGCGTGGGGCACCAGCTGCGTGGTTTCGCGCACCAGATCCGGCGGGGTCAGCGCGTCGCGGTCCCCCGCAAGCCCCAGAACCGGCATGCGCAAGGCGGCTGTGGTGGTGTAGAAATCACTGCCCGCAATGGCCTGCGCGCAGCCCGCCCAGCCATGGGGCGGGCAGTCCAGCAACATATCACGCCAGGGCGCTGCCGCGGGGCTGCGCAAGAACGCAGGCGTGAACCACCCTTTCAGCACCTGCGCGGCAATCGCGGCCATGCCCTGCGCCTGCACCGCAGTTGCGCGCGCCTGCCAGATTGCGGCAGTGTCCAGCCGTGCCGCGGTGCCCGACAGCACCAGTGCGCGCAGCAGGTCTGGGCGTTTCGTCGCAAGGGCCTGGCCCACCATGCCCCCCAGCCCCTGCCCCAGAAAAACGCATGCCCCCACGCCCAGATCATCGAGCAGGGTTTCCGTGTCGCGCACCAGCTGGCCCATGGAATACGGCCCCTTTGGCGCAACTGACCTGCCATGGCCGCGATGGTCATAGCAGACGACCCGCAAGCGGTCGGGCAAATGGGGCAAAAGCGGTGCCCAGACCCGCGCATCACAACCAAGGCTGGACGACAGCACCAGAACGGTCCCCGTTGGCGGGCCGGACAGTTGATAGTGCAAGCCGCCCGCAGAGGTGTTCATGCGCGCGCAGCATCCAGCGCCCGCTGGAATACATCGCGGTCGACATTACCGCCCGAGACGGTCACGATGACGCTGTCACCGGCGATCTGGTCAGGCAGGAACAGCGCCGCCGCCAGCGCCACCGCGCCGCCCGGTTCCGCGACAATCTTCAGCCGCTCGAACGCCAGTGCCATTGCCGCCAGAACCTGCGCGTCACTGACCACCAGCCCCGGCCCGCACAGCCGCTGCATGACGGGCCATGTCAGCTGCCCCGGTGCAGGCGTTACAATCGCATCGCACAGGCCCGTGCGCAGCTTGTGGGTGACAACCTGCCCCTGCGCCAGGGATTTGGCCACATCATCGAACCCTTCGGGTTCAACTGTGCGCACCAGCATGTCAGGCGCATGGCGTTCCAGCGCCAGCGCAATCCCCGATGTCAGCCCGCCGCCGCCGCAACATACCAGCACCTGCGCGGATGTGACGCCGTGTTCTGCGGCCTGTTGGGCAATTTCCAGCCCGGTTGTGCCCTGCCCTGCGATAACCTGCGGGTGGTCAAAGGGCTGGATCAGGCTTAGCCCGCGTTCAGCGGCCAGTCTGGCACCCAGCGCATCCCGATCCTCCGAGGCACGGTCATAGAGCACCACCTCGGCGCCCAGCGCACGGGTATTGGCAATCTTGATGGCCGGCGCATCGCGCGGCATGATGATGACCGCCGACAACCCGCGCAGGCCCGCCGCATAGGCCACGCCCTGCGCATGATTGCCCGATGAAAAAGCGATCACCCCGCGCACATCATCTGGCAACGCGGAAACAGCAGACCACGCCCCGCGAAACTTGAAGCTGCCAGTATGCTGCAGGCATTCCGCCTTGACGAACACCCGACGCCCCGCAATCTTGTCCAGAAACGGGGACGACAACAGCGGCGTGCGCCGCGCGTGGCCCTTCAGGCGCGCGTTTGCCGCTTCGATCATGTCAATATTCACAGGCATAGTATTCACAGGCACATTCCCAACCATTGATGAATCGCCCGCAGCGATTCTGCCTCGTCCAGAAACGGGATATGGCCCCGCCCCGGAACTTCTTCGAAAATCATATCGGCGCGGCGATCCAGCATGTGCTGCGCAGTGTCTGCGCTCAGCAAATCGGAGCTCGCGCCGCGAATCAAGGCCAGCGGCAAACCGGCGCAGGCGTCAAACAGCGGCCACATATCGCCGCTGCCGCCCCCCTCCAGCGCGGCCAGAAACGCATCGCGCAGCGCAGGGTCATAGGTCAGGTCCAACCCCTGATCTGTCTGGACGAAATGCGTGCGCGCCTCCTGCATCCAGCGGCCCGCGGGCACATCGCTGAATTCGCAGGACGCGCGCGCCAGCGCCAGCGCCGCTTCGGCATGGGTCCGCGCGGACGGCGTGCGCCCGACATAGTCGGCAATCCGCATCAGCCCCGACATGTTGATGACTGCGCCAATGTCATTCAGGCAAATTCCACGCAATCTGTCATGGGCCATCGCGGCCAGATACATCGCAATGATACCGCCGCGTGAGGTGCCCAATACCGCCACCTGCTCCAGCGCCAGATGGTCCAGCAATTCCACCACATCCGCAGCTTCGCGCGGCACAGTGTAGCTGTCGGCCCCCGTCCATTCCGACCGACCGCGCCCGCGATAATCCAGCCGGATCAACCGCAACGGTGGCAAATGTGGCGCCAGATAGTCGAAATCCCGCCCGTTGCGCGTCAGCCCCGCCAGACACACCAGCGCGCGGCCGTGCCCTACATCACTGTAATGCAACTGCGCCCCATCCGAGGCCGTGAAAAACGGCATCTACCCCTCCCCCAAATGCGCGCCCACATCCCGCAAATCGCGGGCCATTGCATCCGGCCGCCCGAACAGGCGGTCCATGGGCGCCCCCGCCCGGTTCACCCACAGCGTGCGAAACCCGTAAGCGGCGCCTGCGCAGATATCCCAGCCATTCGATGAGATGAACAGCACCTCTTGCGGCGCAACGCCCAAACGCGCGCCCACCATATCATATACTGCACCGGCAGGTTTGAACACGCCCACATCCTCGACCGACAAAACCGCTTGAAACATGTCCTGCAGCCGCGCCGCGCGCACCGCACTGGCCAGCATGTCAGGCGTGCCATTCGACAAGATCGCCAGCGCCATGCCGTGCGCGGCCAACCCCTGCAAACTGTCTGGCACTTCGGGAAAAACCGGCAATTCCAGATACAGCGCCAACAAGCGCGCACGCAACGCCGCGCCTTCTAGCCCCGCCTCCTCCAACGCCCAATCCAGCGCGTCTTCAGTCACTTGCGCGAAATCGGCGTGATGGCCAGCCGCTGCACGCAACCATGTGTATTCCAACTGCTTGCGCCGCCAATTGGCCGAAAGCTGCGGCCAGATCTGCGCCAATGCCTGCCCGCCAGGTGCGCTTGCGGCCCTGCGCGCCGCCCCGTCCACATCAAATAACGTGCCATAGGCATCAAACACACACAGGCGGATGGTCATGCGCTTCTCCTTCTTTCCGGCCCGGCACGCCCAAAGATGTTCTGATCCTGCCCATGTTTCATCTTGCCAAAAATACTCAACCGCACAACGCCGAATGTGAAACCGGCCTCAGCGGTTCAGCCGGTCCAGCCTTGCGCGCACGCTTAACCCATGGGCCTGCAGGCTCTCCGACACGGCCAGTTGTTCCGCAGCCGGGCCAATGGCGGCCAGCGCCGCAGGCGTCATGCGCGCCAATGTTGTGCGTTTCATGAAATCCAGCACCGACAGGCCCGATGAAAACCGCGCCGAGCGTGCAGTGGGCAAGACATGGTTCGGCCCGCCAATGTAATCGCCAATCGCCTCGGGCGTCCAATGGCCCAGAAACACCGCACCCGCATGGGTGATCTGCGCCAGCAGCGCCTCCGCATCCGCCACGCACAGTTCCAGATGTTCGGGTGCAATCCGGTCGGACAGGGCTGCGGCTTCCGTCAGGTCGCGCACTGTGATGACCGCGCCATAGTCGCGCCAGCTTGCCCCCGCGATGGCGCGACGCTCCAGTGTTTCAAGGCGCGTTTCCACGGCTTGCGCCACGGCCTTGCCAAAGGCCGCATCAGTGGTGATCAGGATGGATTGCGCGCTTTCGTCATGTTCGGCCTGTGACAGCAGGTCCAGCGCAATCCAGTCCGGGTCTGACTGACCATCGGCGATGACCAGAATTTCAGACGGGCCTGCGATCATGTCGATACCCACATGCCCAAACACACGGCGCTTGGCCGCTGCCACAAACGCATTGCCCGGCCCGGTTATCTTGTCGACCGGCGCAATGGTTTGCGTGCCATAAGCCAGCGCCGCAATGGCTTGCGCGCCACCAATCCTGTAGACAGTTTCAACGCCCGACAATCTGGCCGCCAGCAGCACCAGCGGGTTGACCTTGCCGCCCGGTGTGGGCGCGCAGATGACCAGACGGCCAACCCCTGCCACCTGCGCGGGAATGGCATTCATCAGAACCGAGGATGGATAGCTGGCCAGCCCCCCCGGCACATACAGCCCCGCTGCCGCGACAGCCCCCCAGCGCCAACCCAGTTCGGCGCCCGTCTCATCGGTCCAGCGCATGTCCTGCGGGCGCTGGCGGTCGTGATAGGCGCGAATGCGCGCCGCTGCCAGTTCCAGCGCTGCGCGTTCGGCTTCGGGCACAGTGGCGCAAGCGGCATCGATTTCATCGCGCGAAAACGCAAGTGTCTGGGGCGTCAGGTCCAGCTTGTCGAATTTCGCAGTCAATTCGATGACAGCGGCATCCCCGCGTTTGCGCACATCCGCGATGATGGCGGCAACTGTGTCATCGACATCCACGGCCTCTTCGCGTTTTGCGCCCAGCAAGGTGCGAAAGGCCGTTTCAAATTCCGCATCGCGGCTGTCCAGAAATACAGGCATCAGATATCCTTGTCCAACGGGTGGCGCGGCGCCTTGCCGGACGGGGCACGATAGGGCCGCGTCACGTCAGATAGCGCCACATCCAGACATTCAACCGACAACCGGACTTCGCCATCCCCTGCAAGCAGGATGGACACATGCCCGCTGCCATCTTCGCCCGCCTCAAAGCCGATGGACAGGATCGACAGCACCAGATCGGTGTCCTTGCGCGAAAACCCGTGACTGGCCACGCCCAACACGTCACTGACCACCAGCAGCGCCTGCACGCGCTCATAATCGCCGCCTGCGGCATCCGCGCGGGGGTGATCTTCCCAGCGGAAGCGGTTTATCAGCATGGCAAAGCGGCGTTTGCGGGCGTCCCATGCCATTTCCGACACGGGCAGGACAGCATCCTGCACCAGTGCAGACAGGATTTTCAGATCCTCCGCATCAAGGGCCTGCACCCGCAAGGGACGGTCTGCGCCATCTTCAAACCGCGCATCATTCATGATTTGCTGATCCGTTCAATACGCGCCCCGCAGGCGCCCAGTTTCTCCTCGACCCGTTCATAGCCGCGATCAAGGTGATAGACGCGGCTGACCACAGTTTCCCCTTCGGCCGCCAGCCCGGCAAGGATAAGTGACACCGACGCGCGCAAATCCGTGGCCATCACCGGCGCACCGCGCAGCGTGTTCACGCCCGTGACCCGCGCGGTGCCGCCATGCACGTCAATTCTGGCCCCCATGCGCGCCAGTTCCGGCGCATGCATGAAGCGATTCTCGAAAATATGTTCTTCCAGCACCGATTCGCCCTCGGCGGTGCACATGGCGGCCATGAACTGCGCCTGCAGGTCGGTGGGAAAACCGGGGAAAGGTTCGGTTGCCACATTGACCGCGCGCAACCGATCCGCCTTGCGCGTGACACGCAGCCCGCGCGCGGTTTCTTCCACCTCGACCCCGGCCTGGGCCAGCTTATCTGCAAAAGCCTGCACCAGATCCAGCCGCCCGCCAAGCAGTTCTACCGACCCGCCCGCAATGGCCGGGGCCAGCATATAGGTTCCCAACTCAATGCGGTCGGTCACAACAGGATGGGTGGCCGCGCCAAGGGTGGCCACGCCCTGAATGGTGATTGTGCTCGTCCCCTCGCCCTCGATCTGGGCGCCCATGCGCCGCAGACATTGCGCCAGATCCACGATTTCGGGTTCGCGCGCGGCGTTTTCCAAAATCGTCGTGCCGCGCGCCAGTGTGGCCGCCATCAGCGCGTTTTCCGTAGCCCCCACCGATACGATGGGAAATTCGAATCGCGCGCCCCGCAACCCGCCCACCGCTTTTGCATGCACATAGCCATCGCGCAAATCCAGTTCCGCCCCCAGCGCTTCCAGCGCGCGCAGGTGCAAATCCACCGGGCGCGCGCCAATCGCGCAGCCGCCGGGCAGCGACACCACCGCATGCCCGTCGCGCGCCAGCATCGGCCCCAGAACCAGAATCGACGCGCGCATCTTGCGCACAATGTCATAATCGGCGCGGTGGCTGCTCAGGTCATGGCTGGACAGCGCCAGCACCTGCCCGTCCTGCAGGCTGGCCACTTCTGCGCCCAGTGATTCCAGAAGTTCCGTCATGGTGCGAATGTCCGACAGGCGCGGCGCATTGGTCAGCGTCAGCGGCTGGTCGGTCAGCAACGTGGCGGGCATCAGCGTAAGACACGCATTCTTGGCCCCTGCAATGGGAATGACCCCGTTCAGGGGACCATTGCCGGTAATGACGATCGAATCCATACTGCGTGCCCTTATTCGTTATGATGGTCTGTGTCCTGCGCGACGGGATCGTTGGACATGTCCTGCCCGTCGCGCGCGCGTGCCTGTGCCTTGCGTCTGGCGATATTCGCTTTCAGCGCCGCTTTCAACCGTGCTGCGCGCGGGTCGGGCGGGGTTTTCGGGCTGCGGGCGGGGGTGGGTTTTTCTACGCTCATGCGCCCTTGGTATCCGAAGTTTCAAAAAGCGTCCAGATTGGGGGTTGCGTGCAAAATTTTTTCGGACTACCTAGCCGCCCGTAGCCACCGTGTTACGCTGCTGTAGCTCAGGGGCAGAGCACTCCCTTGGTAAGGGAGAGGTCGAGAGTTCAAATCTCTCCAGCAGCACCATCCCACCCCCGCCATGATGTATGCGGACTTGCCCGGCACCGTGGCCAAAGGCGCATTTTGCATCTTGACCTTGGCGCGGGCTTGGCGCAATCGCGGCGGCATGGGAAACGCACAGCTTCATATCGATCTATCCGCCCTGCAGTCCAACTGGACGGCGCTGAATGCCGCTTCAGGCGCAGGCGTTGAAACGGCCGCGACGGTCAAGGCCAATGGCTACGGTCTGGGGGCGGGCCCTGTGGCAACAGCATTGGCCAAGGCGGGTGCAAGGCGGTTTTTTGTGGCCATCGCCGAAGAAGGGGTGGCGCTGCGCGCGGCCCTTGGCCCGGACCTGCCCATCCATGTCTATGGCGGGCATATGCAGGGCGATGCAGCTCTTTTGCGCGACGCCAACCTGTGTCCCATGCTGAACGCGCCCGAACAGGTGCAGCGCCACCGCGCGGCCCTGCCCGACCACCCGTATGGGGTGCAGCTTGACACCGGCATGAACCGGCTTGGCATGGAAGCGGCGGATTGGGCAGCGCTTGGCCCTGACTTGCTGGCCGGTCCGTGCCAGCTGGTCATGTCACATCTGGCCTGCGCAGATGAACCAGACCACCCGATGAACGCACAACAACTGGCGGAATTCCGGCGTATGACCGACGGAATCGCTGTGGCGCGGTCCCTGTCAGCCACAGGCGGCGTGCTGCTGGGGCGGGAGTATCATTTCGACATCACGCGCCCCGGAATCGGGCTGTATGGCGGGCAACCCTACGGGGCCGCGCGCCCCGTGGTGCGCCTGTCCATCCCGGTCATCCAGACGCGCGATGTGCGCCAAGGCGAAACTGTGGGCTATGGCAACAGCTACACTGCCCCGCGCGACATGCGCCTTGCCACGATTGCGGCGGGGTATGCGGATGGCATTCATCGCGCCCTGTCTGGCAAGGCCACGCTGTGGCACGGGACCACGGCCTGCCCGCTGGTGGGGCGTGTGTCGATGGATTTGCTGACCATTGATGTCAGCGCGCTGGAGGCAGCCCCGCAAACGCTGGACCTGCTCTGCGCGCATCAAGGCGTCGATGACATTGCCGACCAGATCGGCACCATCGGCTATGAAATCCTGACATCCCTTGGCCAGAGATATACCAGGATTTACATATAAATCATATACTTGAAGGTCGCACTTAATGCTTTGCGCGAAGGTCAATCTGGCGCGCGCCCAAGGCGGTTTCCAGCTTGTCCACAGCCTGCGCCAGCCCTTCGTCAATGATGTGCAGATATTCGGTCCAGTCATGCAACCCCGCCAGCGGGGCCTTGCCGTCCGAAATGCCGCGCAACGCAATCAATGGCACATCAAAACGCTGGCAGGCGCGCAGCACTGCGAAGCTTTCCATATCGACCATATCCTGCGCAATCGTATCATACATATTCCCTGACACCACAGCGCCCCCCGTGGACAGGCTGGCTTGTGCAAGGCCGGGGATTGCATGGCCCAGCGGCAGTTCGGCAGGCATGTCCAGAAACGGCGTCACCCCGCGCACATACCCCAAGGGCGATGCATCCATATCGCGGTAAGCAACCGCGCACGCCTGATAGACACCGCAATGGTCCAGCCGCGCCGACCCCGCAGACCCCAGCGACACCACAAGGTCAGGCAGCCCCCCTTCCGCGTTGCACAGGGCGGCAAGGGTGGCGCTTGTGACCACGCCCGCCTCGACCGGGCCGATGCCTGTCAGCACAGGCGCGAATCTTGCGCGCAGGTTCGGCCCGTATTCCGCCTGAACAGCCATCACAAACATCACCCGATGGTCTGCAACCTGTGTAATACTCACGCGCGGCGCACCACATGCACGGCGCATTGCGCGCGCGACACAACCTTGGTCGCCGTGGACCCCAGAAACAGCCCCTGCGTGCCCGGCCTGTGCGACGCAATGACAATGCAATCCACCGCCTGCATTTGCGCAACATCCAGAATTTGCTGCGCCGCATCCCCTTCGGTGACATGAACGGCCGTGTTGTCCCAGCCGCCCGCAAGCGCCTGCAAATCGGCTTCGATTGCAGTGCGCAGATCCTCGCGCCAGCCGTCAGGCAAATAGCTGATAGCAAAGCTCGGCGGCGGGTCCATGACATGAATAAGGCTGATCTGCGCCCCCTCCTCGGCCAGGGCGCGCGCCACGTGCAACGAAGGGGCAGCGTCATGGCCTTCATCATAGGCGACGGTCACCAGAATATGTTTATACATGCATCCCTCCTTTGGTTCAGGGTCAGTTAATCAACTCTGGCCGGAAAGGGAAAGGGCAAAAGAAAACCGCCCGAACATCGCTGTTCGGACGGTGTATTGCAGGCAGGAAACGCAGCTTAACGCTTGGAGAACTGGAAGCTGCGGCGTGCTTTTGGCTTGCCGTATTTCTTGCGTTCCACAACGCGGCTGTCGCGCGTCAGGAACCCTGCCGCCTTCAATGCGCCGCGCAGGCTGGGATCATACAGTTGCAGGGCTTTGGAAATGCCATGCTTGACCGCGCCGGCCTGACCCGACAGGCCACCACCGGCCACAGTTGCCATCACGTCGAACTGGTCGACAACACCGGCAACCTGAAACGGCTGGCGCAGGATCATCTGCAGCACGGGGCGCGCGAAATAGACGGACATTTCCTTGCCATTCACGACAACCTTGCCGGAACCGGGGCGGATCCAGACGCGGGCGACCGCATCCTTGCGTTTGCCGGTCGCATAGGCGCGGCCCAGATCGTCACGCACGGGTTCACGCACAGGGGCATCTTCAGCCACTGGGGTGATGGCGGATTTCAGATCGTCGAGGGTTTTCAGATCTTCAGACATGATCATGCACTCCGCGTGTTCTTGGTGTTCATCGCGCGCACATCCAGCACATCGGGCTGTTGTGCTTCATGCGGATGCTCGGCACCGGCATAAACGCGCAGATTGGTCATTTGCTGGCGCGACAGGGGGCCACCGGGCAGCATGCGCTTGACCGCTTGCATGACAACACGTTCCGGAAACTTGCCTTCCAGAATTTGACCAGTGGTGCGCGATTTGATTCCGCCGGGATGGCCAGTATGCCAGTAATTGGGCTTGTTGCGCTTGTTGCCAGTCAACTGCACCTTGTCGGCATTGATGACAATGACATTGTCGCCCATGTCCATATGCGGGGTGAAGGTTGCCTTGTGCTTGCCGCGCAAGCGCATTGCGATGATCGAAGCAAGACGGCCCAGAACGATGCCTTCTGCATCAATCAGGATCCATTTCTTTTCGATCTCCGCCGGTTTGGCTGTGTAGGTTTTCATGATGAGACCTTGCAGAGAGATTGAACATTGCCACATGCGGGTTGCATGCGGGATTGCTGCGTTTTAGGGGTTTTCGCAGTCAGGTCAAGCGGGAATTTTCCAATAAAATTGTTTTATTTCAATGATTTATTATTTAGGTATAATAATACCCCAAAAATAGCGACCCCTAGCGCAGTTTTGGCGGCACATCGGGGTCCATTCCGGGCGGTTTGGGCGCGGGCGCAACCTGCGGGCGGGGCAAATCGAACCGCAACCCCACACGCGCAAATTCCGCCGCCCGCCCGTCCGTGGATGAAATGAAGGTGACATCCAGCATGCCCGCCTCGATGCCCGAAAAGCTAAGGGCACCATGCACGGCACGCGCAAGCGCCCCCTCGGCCCCGTCTGCGGCATCGACAAAGGCCAGCATATGCCCCCGCCGCCCCCCGTCATATTGCGCGGCCACCAGATAGGCCATGTCGGCAAGCCCCTCCATGCGCGCAAGGCGTTGGTCCAGCGCGGTCAGCAGCGCTTCGGGCAGGCCCTTGGGCGGCAGCAGCGCTTGCGCGCGTTCGTGCAATTCCTCGGGGTGGTCGGCCAGCGTCTGGGCCAGCCAGTCCATGATTTCGGGCGGCAGCAACCGCGCCGATGGCGCAACCCCCAAATTCAACCCCAGCCCCAAAGGCGGCACACTGCCCGCCAGCATTTCCACCAGCGCCCGCCCCGAAAGCGCCGCATAGGGCGCAGGCAGGCCGGTAAATTCACTTAGCCGCTGTTCCAGATCGAACGCGACAACAATAGGCCCGTCTTCCAGCTCGAACACTTTGGGGGTTATGTTGTCGCCGGTGGCTTCGCTTTCCAGAAGCAGATACAACTCCCCCTCGACCAGCCGCGAATAAAACCGCAGGCGCGCGGCCACATCATCGGGCGCGGCCTCTGATGCGGCAAAAGCCTGATCCAGCAATGTCTCAGCCATGGCGGGTGCTCCTTCATTTCCCGCAGACAGCTAGACTGACCACGCCCTGATGGCAAGCCCGCGGGCCGCATGACGATGCATATGCCCGTTTCGGCGGCGCAGATGGAAATTAAGACCAGTATCATCGCGGCACTGGCGTAAATCAGGACGTCTTTCCCACTATGGTGGCAGGGCTGGAAACTGTTCCACCTTTGCGCCTGCATGCCGGAAATTCGCCACGCGCGGCAGGCATGCGCGCCTGCACTGCCCCTTGCCCAAACGCCCCCACGCCCCTAGCTGGGGCGCATCAAGAAGGGACCGCCCCTTCTGCCCCGATTTTAACAGGAGCCTGCACATGCTGCGCCACACCGCCTTGACCCTGACCCTTGCCGCGCTGCCCAGTCTTGCTTTTGCTGCCCCGCAAGACTGGTCGCCCCTGCTGGAACCCGCCCAACTTGCGGCGTATCTGGACAGCAACGAAGACATCCGCGTGATCCATGTTACCGGCGATTTTGAGCAGGGGCATATCCCCGGTTCTGCCTTCTCGCCCTATGCGCAATGGCGCGGTGGCCCCGACAACCCCGGTGCCCTGCGCGATGAACTTGAGTATGAGGCAGAGGCAACGCGCGTTGGCATCACGGCTGATATTCCAACTGTGATCGTGCATGCGGGCACCACCCCGTCAGACATGGGCGCAGCGGCGCGGGTATACTGGACGCTGAAATCCCTTGGCGTGCAGGATCTGGCGTTGCTGAACGGCGGGTTCGCGGCCTGGGCGGAAGCGGGCCTGCCCGTCTCCACGCAAGCGGTTGACCCCACAGTATCCGATTTTGTCGGGGAATGGTCGAATGAATGGTATATTTCAACTGCGGAAGTGGCCGAACTGGTCGATACTGGCGATGCGCGTCTGGTTGACAGCCGCCCCGAAGGCTTCTTTCAGGGGCTCACATGGTCCATCGCACGACCGGGGACTGTGCGCGGGGCCGAAAACCTTGAATTCTCGGATTTCTTCGAAGGCAACCGCATGGTTAGCCCGGATCGCGCCCGCGAAATCGCCACGCAGCAGGGCCTGACCGAAGCGCCCATCACAGTGTCGTTTTGCAATACCGGCCACTGGGCGGCGCTGAACTGGTTTGCGCTAAGCGAATTGGCAAATGTCGAAAACACCCGCCTTTACGCCGAAAGCATGGCCGAATATGCTGCCAGCGGGAATTCACTGGACAATGAACCCAGCCGCATTGCGTATCTGTGGATGTCTACCAAGCGTTGGGTTGACGGGTTGTTCTAAGCAAACCCGGCGTTTCCAAGGTTTTTGATGGCGCGCGCAAATTGCGCGCGTCACGCCATTCAGAAAGGTCCAACCATATGTTCATGCGCCGGTTTTCCGTGGCCCTGCTGTTGCTTGTGCTGACAGGGTTCACATTCATCATGGCGGGGCCGCGCGCGGGGCTTCTGGTCATGATTGGGCTTGGCTTCGGGCTGGTGCTGGAAGGGTTGCGCTTCGGCTTTGCCGGGCCATGGCGCATGATTGTAACCGACCGCGACGGGCGCGGATTGATCGCGCAATTCATCGCCATAGCCCTGGTGGCGGCTGTGGCATTCCCGCTGATGGCGGCCCATCCACAGGAACTGAACGGCGCGCATGCCCCTGTCGGGCTGGCCATGATACTGGGGGCGTTCGTGTTTGGCGCGGCCATGCAACTGGTCATGGGCTGCGGGTCGGGCACGCTGATAAACGCGGGCAGCGGCAATCTGGTGGGGTTGATCGCGCTGGCGGGGTTCATCATTGGCAGTTTCGCGGGCACAGTGCATCTGGGCTGGTGGACGGGCCTTGGCGCATTGCCGGTGATGTCGCTGCAAGGGATGCTGGGCGCGCAAGGCGGGCTGATCGTCACCTTGGCGGGGCTGGCCGCACTGGCGGTGGTTACCGCGCTGCGCGCGGCACCGGGCAAACGCCTTCCGCCTGCGCGCCTGTGGTGGGCTGCGGCGTTGATTGCGGCGCTGGCACTGGCCAATCTGGTGGTGGCAGGCCAGCCATGGGGCATTGTTTACGGGCTGGGGCTGTGGGGGGCCAAAATCGCGCAGGCGGGGGGCGCGGATGTCGGCGCGATAGCGTTTTGGGCGGCCCCCGGCAATGCTGCGCGCCTGGACGCATCCATCCTGACCGATGTCACATCACTGACCAATATCGGGCTGCTGGTGGGCGCGTTTGCCGTCATGCGCTGGCGCAGTGACCCCGGCGCGCCCGCGCAGGCGCTGACCGCCGGAACCTATGGCTGGGTGTTGCTGGCGGGCGTGGTGCTGGGCTATTCGGCGCGGCTGGCGTTCGGGTGCAATGTCGGGGCGTTCTTCAGCGGCATTTCCACAGGCTCGTTGCATGGCTGGGTCTGGATGGTGGCGGCCTTCGCAGGGTCCCTGCTGGGAATCAGGCTGCGCCCGCACATGCTGCGGCCCGCCTTCGCGCGCGGGGTGGCAGCATGACCGGGTTTCGCATGATGCCGCGCCCCGTGGTCGGCGGGCTTGCTGTGGGGCTGGTGCTGGTCATTCTGGCACTGGATCTGGCGCGCAGCGGTGCGCCGGACCTGTTCGCCGCCCCCGCCCCCTTCGCACTGGGATCGGGCGAGGCACCTACCGGCGCGCATTGCACGGGCAGCTGACCCTTCCCCCATCCGCCACGGCAATAGCCTGAGTTTCATCTGGCCCCGGCCGGTATTTTCTGATTTGCTGTGCGGGAAAACCCCACAGCAACAAGGATACGCCATGCGCAAGTTTCTGTTCACCCTGCCTGCCGTTCTGGCGCTATCGGCCTGTATTGAAGTGGACCTGTCCCTTGAAATTCTGGACGAAGATACCGCCCGCATGACAGGTTTCATGCAAATGCAACGCCAGGTCTTTGACATGAGCGGGGGGGACGGGTCGTTTTGTTCCGAAGAAGACGGCGGCACCCTGACCCTGACGGACACGCATGCGCGCTGCGATTTTGACCAGACCGGCACCTATGACGAAATCATGCGCCCTGACGGGGTTGATGCGCCCAATGACGACATGCAAGGCTCCATCACCCATCTGGGGGGCAACCGCACACAGGTCATGTTGCCGCTTAGCACCATTGCCGAAGATCTGGCTGGCGAAGATGCAGACCCCGCCATGATGGCGATGATGCGCCAGATGCTGGCGGGCATGTCCATCAGCCTGTCCGTGACCGGTGCCCGCATCGAAAGTTCCAGCGGCGTCATTTCCGAAGATGGCACCCGCGCGACAGTCACCCTCGATGTTGACAGCTATTTCGCCCCCGCCGCCGAAGCCCCGGGCGATTTCGACACGATCGTGGAATTCTGAACCAGCGTGTGGGGCACAAGCGCCAATCGCTTGTGCCCCACCATGCCTCAGGCGCTTTGATGCGCGCGCAGATAGGCCAGCAAGTGCCGCGTAGAGGGGTCTTTTGACGCCGCATCCGCCGCATCCCCCTCCAGCAAGGGGGCAAGTGCGACGGCCAGTTCCTTGCCCAGTTCCACCCCCCACTGGTCAAAGGAATTGATGCCAAGAACCACCCCTTCCACAAAGACGCGGTGTTCATACAGCGCAATGATCTGGCCAAGGGTAAACGGCGTCAATTGCGGGTAAACCAGCGTCGTGGACGGGCGGTTTCCGGGGAACACACGGTGGCGTGCCTGGCGGTCCAACTCCTCCCCCTCCAGCCCTTTGGCGGCCATGATCGCGCGCGCCTCCTCCAGGGTGCGGCCCCGCAACAGGGCCTCGGACTGGGCCAGACAATTGGCAGCCAACAGCCTGTGCTGATGCGCCAGATCCGGTTCATGCCCTTGCGCGGCCAGCAGGAATTCGCATGGCACAACGCGCGTCCCTTGATGGATCAGCTGGTAGAAGGCATGCTGGCCATTGGTGCCCGGCTCCCCCCAGACAACCGGCCCGGACTGGCGGTCCAGATCGCGGCCTGCCATATCCACGCGCTTTCCGTTGCTCTCCATCTCCAATTGCTGCAAATAGGCCGGCAACCGCGCCAGCCGCTGGTCATAGGGCAAAACCGCACGCGTGGCATGGCCGCAAATCTGGTTGTGCCACAAGCCGACCAAAGCCAGCAAAACCGGCATGTTCTGCTCCAGCGGGGCCTCACAGAAATGGGCGTCCATGGCCCGCCCGCCCGCCAGCATCGCCTCAAAATTCTGCGCGCCAACCGCCATCATCAGCCCCAGACCGATTGGCCCCCACATCGAATAGCGCCCGCCCACCCAATCCTCGAACCCGAAGACACGCTTTTGCGCAATCCCGAAGGCAGTGGTCTTGTCCAGCGCAGTGGACACAGCGGCAAATTGTGCGGCAGGGTCGGACACGCGCGCGCCCATCCACTCGCGCGCAGTGCGCGCATTGGTCATGGTTTCAATCGTGGTAAACGTCTTGGACGCAACGATCACCAGCGTGGTTTCAGGATCAAGCCCCCTCAACGTATCGGCAATATGCGCACCGTCCACATTGGACACATAATGCACACGCGGCCCGTCATGCCATGGCGCCAGCGCCAGCGTCGCCATCGCCGGGCCCAGATCGGACCCGCCAATGCCAATATTGACCACATCGGTGATGGCCCCGCCCTGTCCACGAAACCGGCCCTGCCGCACATCTTGCGCAAACCCATAGGCGCGCGCACGAATGGCGCGCAACCGCGCCATCACATCCACCCCGTCAACAGATATAACCGCCTCATCCCCCGCACGCTGGGCGATATGCAACACCGCGCGCGCTTCGGTTTCATTGATGCGCACCCCGCCAAACATGTCGGCACGCCGGTCCTCAACCCCGCACTCATGCGCCAGCGCCAGCAGCAACCGCCGCGCATCAGGGTCTATATTGGTCTTGGCGTAATCCAGCACCATCTCGCCCGCACGCACTGTAAAATCCGTGCCGCGGGATTCATCAGCGGCGAACAGGTCCAGAATATGCCGCCCCTCTGCCAAACGCTGATTCTTCGCCAGCTCGCCCCACACACTCATCGCCTGCCCCTTGTTGCTTGCACTGTTCCAACAGTTTTCATCTTGCCAAAAATACTCAAAAAAACCGGGGCGTCAGCCCCGGTCTTAAATCATTCCGCCCAATGCACCTGCGCCTGATCCAGAACACAGGCCACCGGCGCGTCCTGCGCGCGCAGTTTCTGCGCCCGTTCCAGCGCCGCGCGCTTTTCAGGCCCGGTAATCAGAATATGCACCCGCAGCGCCGATTTCAGGACCGGCGCGGTCAGGGTGATGCGCGGCTCGCCTGCGGCATCGGCACGCATGGCCATCAGGGGGGGCGCGTCGTTTTTCAACGCAAGCGCCAGATTGTCCGCGCCCGGAAACAAGCTGGCCGTGTGCATATCCGCCCCCATGCCCAGCAGCAGCACCGATAGCGGCACATGCACTGCCACGCCAGCGGCCAGATCGTCCAGCGCCTCTTCGGGGGTGGGCGTGTTGGCATAAAGCGGCACCAGTTTCGCGCCCGCAGCGCGCCCCGTCAGCAAACGCTCGCGCAGCAGCCGGGTGTTGGAGCGCGGGCTGTCTTCGGGCACCCAGCGTTCATCATTGAGCATGACCGCCACATTGCCCCAATCCAGATCCGCGCCCGACAGCGTGTCAAACACAGGCCCCGGCGTGGTGCCACCGGGCACCGACAGGCTGGCGCGTCCCGTGGCGCGCAGCGTTTCCCCCAATTCCGACGCAATACGCTGCGCCACGCGCAGCATCATCATTTCGCGGTCAGGATAGGTGTGCAATTCCATTATCTGATCTCCCGCCAGCGGCGTCCGTCCTTGTGCATCAGCATAAGCGCCCCTTCCGGCCCGGTTGATCCCGGCTCATAGGGTTCGGGCTGATCCTCGCGCTTTTCCCACGCGCCGATGACTGGATCAACCCATGCCCATGCGGCCTCCACCTCGTCGCCGCGCATGAACAGCGTCTGGTTGCCCCGGATCACATCCATGATCAGCCGTTCATAGGCGTCGGGAATATCCAGATCACTGCCCAGTGCCTCGGCAAAACTCATGTCCAGGGCCACATCCTTCAGGCGCATCCCCCCTGGCCCCGGTTCCTTGATCATCACGCGTAAATCCATACCTTCATCAGGTTGCAGGCGTATGACAAGCACGTTTTCGCGCCACTGGTTCGATTCGCCAAAAATCGAATGGGGCGGTTCCTTGAAGCTGACGGCAATTTCGGACACGCGCGATTTCAGGCGCTTGCCAGTGCGCAAATAAAACGGTGTGCCCTTCCAGCGCCAGTTGGACACATGCATCTTCAGCGCAATGAAACTTTCGGTGCGCGATGCGGGGTCGCCGCATTCGGTCAGGTAATCATCCTTGCCCGTGCTGCGGTATTGACCGCGCACAATTTCGGCAGGTGTCACAGGGTCCAGCGCGCGAATGACCTTCAGTTTTTCGTCGCGCATGGCGTCAGGTTCAAAACAATGGGGCGGCTCCATCGCAATCAGGCACAGCAATTGCATCATATGATTTTGCACCATGTCGCGCATTGCACCGGATTTGTCGTAATATTCGCCGCGTCCCCCCACACCCACAGTTTCGGCCACCGTGATTTGCACATGATCCACGAATTGCGCATTCCACAGCGGTTCAAACAGGATATTGGCAAAGCGCACGGCCATAAGATTCTGGACCGTTTCCTTGCCCAGATAATGGTCAATCCGGTAAATCTGATCCTCGTTGAAATACTCGGCCAGCGTCTGGTTCAGCGCGCGCGCGCTGGCCAGATCATTGCCAAAAGGTTTTTCAACCACGATTCGGGACTGGCGGTGCGCGATGCCGCGCGTGTGCAGGCGCTGCGCCAGATCGCCAAACAGCGCGGGCGCCACCGAGAAGTAGAACGCGCGCACCACATCCGCGCGCATTTTGCCCGCCAGTTCCTCCCAGCCATCTGTGCCGCGCGCATCAATAGTGACATAATCCAGCATGCCCAGAAAACTGTCGACAGTTGCCGGTTCCAGTTCCGCGGCAGGTAAAAATTCACTGAGCGCGTCGCGCACCGTGGCGCGAAACTCCGTCTGGGTAAAGCTGCTGCGCGCGGCCCCCACGATTGTGCAGCCTTCGGGGATCTGGCCTTCTTTCCATCTGCGAAACAGCCCCGGCAGGATTTTCCGCCGCGCCAGATCGCCTGTGGCACCAAATATAACAAGATCAAAACACTCTACCGGAATGACGCGAGCGACCATGAAACCCCTCCTGATCCTGCGGCGCAATGACCGCGTTAGCGCTATCATGCCCTGTCTAACCCGCCTGACAAAGGCTGTCCAGACATGGTTGCGTGCTGGCGTTGCGACAGCGCTGCAAATATCTATTCAACCGCACAGGCGGCAAAACCCCCGAAGGCCCGTTATTTGCGACCCCGGCGAAAATATCGCTTCAACAGCTGTAGCATGGCATATCATATTATGGATTTCACCCGCCGCAGCGCCCCCGCCCCCCGAATGCCGCAGGGGTGATGCAAATTGGGCATGTTCCCGCGCTGGCGGGGTGCGTTTTGCCCGGCGCATGCGCAAAATAAACATGTGACGCGGCGCGCATTTTCCCGAAAGCGTTTCGCATGTCGCGCATCCTGCAACAGTCCCAGAACCGGCCCTGCCCCGTTATGGCAGCGTTTTTTCCTGCGCGACAGCGCTGTCTGCGTCCGGGCCGCAGGATGCCCCCTGACGTCAACAGGGGCTATTGCGGTGAATATTCATCATCATCTGTCCAAAACTGGCCCGCAATGGCGGCGCCCCTTAGTAGATATAGCGAATCTGTTCGCCCCAGAACCGTTCAATCCTGCGCAGACTACGGGCGACACCGTCCAGCGCATCGAAATCGACAATCCCTTCGGCCTGCAATTCCTGTGCGTGGCGTTCAAACAGTGCCGAAACACGGTCACGCACCGCAACCCCCTTCGGCGTCAGGCGCACGCGCACGGCGCGGCGGTCAACGGGGCAGCGCTGATGGTGCATATACCCCTGTTCGACCAGCTTTTTCAGGTTATACGAGACGTTGGACCCTTGATAATACCCGCGCGATTTCAATTCGCCCGCTGTCACTTCATTCTCGCCAATGTTGAACAGCAACAACGCCTGAACAGGGTTCACATTCACAACCCCCAGACGTTCGAATTCGTCCTTGATCAGGTCCAGCATCAGCCGGTGCAACCGCTCCAGCAGCGCAAGATTTTCCAGATAGCGGCGCATGTATTCCGAACGCGCTGCCGTTCCCAGGTTTTGCTGAACACTCACCATCATCTCCATCATCGCGGCTCAGTGGCAAGAATGACAGCAACACCCAAATATTGGGTTAACCCGGCGGTGGACTATCCAGTTTTTGTGACACCTGCCGCGCGCGCAACCATGGACAGCATCGGCAGCAGGTCGTCAGGGGCCGTCTGCGCCCCTGTTACCCACAAATACAGGTCTTGATCATTTTCCGACAGCAGCCTGTCATAATCGTCCAGTTCAGGCGCGCTCAGGCTGTCCAGATGGCGGTCGGCGAAGGGACCAAGGATCAGGTCCATTTCCTTCATTCCGCGCCGCCAGGACCGCATGCGCAACATTTTCAACCGGGTCTGTTCGGGGGTCAGGGTCATTCAGATCGTCTCTTTCAGGATCATCCGCAGCCGTTTTTCCGCTTTTCCCATCCGGTTTGCAAGGCGCATCGTCTCGGCGCGCATGGCGCGCAAATCTTTCAGCAGGGCCTGTGCATCTTCAGCCAGTTCTTCGGGGGTTGCAGGTTCGGACACGCCTTCGCCTTCGCCTGTCAACAACCAGCCCATGGACACATTCAACAGCCCCGCAACCATTTGCAGCTTGTTGGCGCGCGGTTCTGACCGGTCGTTTTCCCACCCCGTCAGGGTTTGAAGCTTGATGCCCAACCGCCCGGCCAGTTGCGACTGTGTCAATCCCTGCGCTTCGCGCGCCGCTGTCAACCTGTCACCGAATGTGGCATGGTCAGGGGCATACCAGTCATTGGGCTGCGTCTGTTCGGTCATATCTCTTCCTTCCGGATTTGAACGGGATTGAATAATGCTTGAACGGGTGTCACGGGCAACCTATGACATGCACGCCCAAGATACAAATTTCTGCCCTGCAACGGAGTATGCCTCATGGCCTTCCTGTCCGACACTCTCTCTCGCGTTAAACCTTCGCCGACCATCGCGGTGACCACCAAGGCCGCGGAGTTGAAAGCCGCAGGCAAGGATGTCATCGGACTGGGCGCGGGTGAACCCGACTTTGACACGCCCGCCAACATCAAGGACGCGGCAAAAGCGGCCATTGATGCGGGAAAAACGAAATACACCGCCGTTGATGGCATTCCCGAATTGAAAAAAGCCATCTGCGCCAAGTTCAAGCGCGATAACGGGCTGGACTACACGCCCGCGCAAGTGACCATTGGCACAGGCGGCAAGCAGGTTTTGTATAATGCGCTGATGGCCACGCTGAATGCCGGCGATGAGGTGGTGATTCCCGCGCCCTATTGGGTCAGCTACCCGGACATGGTGCTGCTGGCGGGCGGCGAACCGGTGATTGCCGAAGCCACCGCAGACACAGCTTACAAACTGACGCCCGACGCGCTGGAAGCCGCGATCACGCCGAAAACCAAGTGGCTGATCTTCAACTCGCCGTCCAACCCCACTGGCGCGGGCTATACATGGGACGAATTGAAGGCGCTGACCGATGTGTTGCTGCGCCACCCCCATGTATGGGTCATGTCCGATGACATGTATGAACACCTTGTTTATGATGATTTCACCTTCTGCACCCCTGCCGAGGTTGAACCGAAACTGTATGACCGCACGCTGACTGTAAACGGCGTGTCAAAAGCCTATGCCATGACGGGCTGGCGCATTGGCTACGCGGCGGGGCCGGTGGAATTGATCAAGGCCATGGGCAAGATTCAGTCCCAATCCACATCGAACCCCTGTTCGGTCAGCCAATGGGCCGCGGTCGAGGCGCTGAACGGCCCGCAGGATTACATTGCCGAAAACAACAAGGTGTTCCAGCGCCGCCGCGATATGGTCGTGGACATGCTCAACGCCGCCGAAGGCATTGACTGCCCGGTGCCCGAAGGCGCGTTCTACGTCTATCCCAGCATCGCGGGCTGTATTGGCAAGACATCGGAAGGCGGCGCGCATATTGTCGATGATGAAGCCTTTGCAACCGCGCTGCTGGAAGAAACCGGCGTGGCGGTGGTGTTTGGCGCGGCCTTTGGGACATCGCCCTGCTTCCGCGTCAGTTACGCCACATCTGACGAGGCCCTGCGCGAAGCCTGCACGCGCATCCAGTCCTTCTGCGCAGGGTTGAAGTGACATGACGCAGGGCGCGCGCGGATATTATTTTCGCCCGCGCCCCAATGGCGCGATGCTGCTGCAAATCCGCCATGACCCGCGCTTGCGGCGCACGGAAATGCACCGCATCGCGGGGATTGAGGCCGCGACAGGCGAGGTGCGCGTGGCCCAGAACCACACCCTGACAGATGAAGAACACACGCTGATTGCGGATTGGCTGGCCCATGGCAACGGGCTGGACGGGCGCGCCGCGCGCGCCGTAACAGACATTGGCCATATCGCACATTGGGCGCAATTTCGCGCCAGCCCCGAAGAACTGGACGCGGCAACAGATGAATTGCTGTGGGCCATGCAGGATTTGCGCGAGGTTTTGGTGCGCAAGCTGGCGCAGCGCAGCACAGACTAAAATGTGCCGCATTCATTGGCATGCGCGCGGCTGACTGTTTGGTTGCCCGATAGAACGCACGCAACACGGGGCGGTTTCTTCAATCCGCATGTTCAACAGGCCCAAAACCGTTCCCGGTTTTGAGCTTATAAAACACTCAAAATCAATAAGTTAGAGGATATCGCGCAAAAGTGGAAACCACTTTTGCACGATATGCGCTAGCGCGTGCCCGCGTTCATTCGCATTCACGCGACCCACTCTAACCTTATGGTGTCGCATGTCTTTTTGCGCAAAACCGGGTCCCAGTTTTGCGCGACATGCTCTAGCCGAATGCATCGGGTTCGGACGCCTTGCGCTTGTCCACGAAAGCTTGCAGCGCCTCGGCAATGGCCGGGTCAAGGGCGGGTTGCTGATAATCGCCCAGCATTTTCGCCACCCGCGCACTGGCCAGCGCTTGCGTGTCGCGCGCGCCTTCTTCGTCCCATGTCTCGAAGGGTTTGTAATCCAGCAGGTCGGACCGCCAGAAGGCGGATTTGAAGTTCTCCTGCGTGTGGTTGCACCCCAGAAAATGCCCGCCCGGCCCTACTTCGCGCAGCGCGTCCATGGCTTGGCCATTGTCCGACATATCCACCCCACGCGCCAGATGGTGCAGCGCGCCCAGCTGGTCGGCATCCATGACGAATTTCTCATATGATGACACCAACCCGCCTTCCAGCCAGCCGCAGGCATGCAGCATGAAATTCACCCCCGCCAGAAGCGCCATGTTCAGGCTGTTGGCGGTTTCATAGGCGGCCTGCGCATCGGGCAGTTTTGACCCGCAAAACGACCCCCCCGACCGGTAGGGCAACCCCAGTCGCCGCGCCAGTTGCCCCGCGCCATAGGTAATCAATGACGCTTCGGGCGTGCCAAAGGTGGGCGCGCCGGAATTCATGTCGATGGAGGTGACGAAGGCGCCGAAAATCACCGGCGCGCCAGGGCGCACCAGCTGGCTATAGGCCACGCCCGCCAACACCTCGGCCAGAACCTGTGTCAGGGTGCCCGCAACCGTGGTGGGGGCCATCGCCCCCCCCACAATAAAGGGCGAGATGATGCAGGCCTGATTGGCGCGCGCATAGATTTCCAGCGCCCCCATCATCACGGAATCAAATGTCAGCGGGCTGTTGATATTGATCAGCGACGTCATGACCGTATTCTGGTCAACGAAATCGCCCCCGAATAACAGTTTCGCCATTTCCACCGAATCCGCAGCGCGCACGGGTTCGGTGACCGACCCCATGAAGGGCTTGTCGGAATACAGCATATGCGCCTGCAACATATCCAGATGGCGCTTGTTCACGGCCACGTCAGTGGGTTCGCACACAGTGCCGCCCGAATGGTGCAGCCATTTCGACATATAGCCCAGCTTCACGAAATTGCGGAAATCTTCCATCGTGGCATAGCGCCGCCCGCTGGCCGCATCGCGCACAAACGGCGGGCCATAGACTGGCGCCAGCACCAGATTGCGCCCGCCAATATCGACATTGCGGGCGGGGTTGCGGGCATGCTGGGTGAAACTGGCGGGCGCTGTGGCGCATAGCTGGCGCGCAAGGCCGCGCGGTATGCGCACCCGTTCGCCCGACACCTCGGCGCCGGCGGCACGCCAGCGGTCCAGCGCTTCGGGGTTATCCACGAAATTTACGCCGATTTCGGCCAGCACAGTTTCAGCGTTAGCTTCGATGATGCACAGCGCTTCTTCGTTCAACACGTCAAAATCAGGAATGTTGCGGGTGATAAAACGCGCGGTTTCCACGCTGACGGCACTGCGCGCGGCGCGCCGTGCTGCCCCCCCGCCCCCGCGTCCGCGCCGTGCTGCCGCCTGTTCTGCTGCTTCTGTCATGTGTTGGACACCCCGCCCTTTTGCATGGTCGCCCAGGTCCGCCGGAATATGCCAAAGCAAACCGGCGGAACAGGGCGTGCTGATTCATGCCATCTTGATACTTGCCTTCGCGCTGTGCCAATCGCCGGTTTGCGGCGCAATAGGGTCCAAAGCGACATCGCGCTTTCGCGCTTGGCTGGACAGCGCAGGTCCAAAGGGTTAAGTGGTGCGTCAAGACCTTGGGTCAAAGGCCGCAGGAGGAAACGCCACCCCCCCGAAGCCGCGGAACACTCCGCGCAGAATTAGGCCCTTTGGGCTTGATAATTCTTGAACCGCATCATCTTCTCACCATATCAAACCCTCTCGCCGCTATCGGCGTGGATTGTGACCGGAGCCTTGCCATGCTGGATATGCCTGCCATTCGTCAGGATTTGCGCGCGATTTATGATCTGGCCCCAAACCCGGAACTGGCCGCCAGCATGGGGGCGGAATACGCGCGCATGTCGCGGGTTGTCTCGCCCGTGGACTGGGCCATTCACGCACCCTATGTGGCCGCCATCAACACGTTGAAAAAACAACGCAATGCTGCCATTCTGGCGCATAATTACATGACACCCCAGATTTTCCATGGTGTGGCCGATGTGGTGGGCGACAGCCTGCAACTGGCGATCGAGGCAACGCGCACGCAGGCTGATGTCATCGTGCAATGCGGTGTGCATTTCATGGCGGAGACATCGAAAATCCTGAACCCCGCGAAAACGGTTCTGATGCCCGATATGGCCGCGGGCTGTTCGCTGGCCGACAGCATTACCGCCGAGGGTGTGGCGCAAATGCGCGCGCGCTATCCCGGCGCGCCCGTGGTGACCTATGTCAACACCACCGCCGAGGTGAAGGCCGCATCTGACATTTGCTGCACATCGTCCAATGCAGTGCAGATCATCCGCGCGCTGGATGCCCAAACCATCATCATGACGCCCGATAAGTATCTGGCGCAGAATGTGGCCGCGCAGGTGCCCGAAAAGCGCATTGTGTGGTGGGATGGGTCGTGCATCGTGCATGAACAATACACTGCGCAGGATATCCGCGACTTCCGCGACTGGAACCCCGGCACCCGGATCATAGCCCACCCCGAATGCCCCCCCGATGTGGTGGCCGAGGCTGATTTTTCCGGCTCTACCGCAGGAATTCTGGACTATGTCAGCCGCGAACGCCCCGACCGCGCCATGTTGGTGACCGAATGTTCCATGGCGTCAAACATCTCGGATGCGCACCCGGATGTGGAATTCATCGGGCCATGCAACATGTGCCCCTATATGAAAATGATTACGCTGGAAAAGGTGTTGTGGTCGCTGCACACCATGACCACCCCCATTGAGGTTGACCCCGCTGTGGCCGACAAGGCGCGTCTGGCAGTGCAGCGCATGATTGACCTTTCAGCGAAGAAGGCCTGAACGGGTGTTGCGCACGGACCGTGTGGTTATTGTGGGCGCGGGGCTTGGCGGGTTATATGCGGCGTTGTCGCTGGCACCGCACCCCGTGCTTGTCATCTCGCCCGAGGCGTTGGGCGAAGGGGCATCATCAGCCTGGGCGCAGGGCGGGGTCGCGGCCGCAATGGCCGCCCATGACAGCCCCGAAGCCCATGCCAGCGACACGTTGGCAGCGGGTGCAGGCACGGTTGATGCGGGTGTGGCCAGCATGGTCACCCTGGCCGCGCGGGACCATATCCTTGACCTTGCCGCACGCGGCACCCCGTTTGACCGCGATGCGGACGGGCAGTTCCAGCTAAACCATGAAGCCGCGCATTCCACAGCGCGCGTTGTGCGCGTCAAGGGCGATCAGGCGGGCAAGAAGATCATGGAAACGCTGATTGCCACAGTGCGCGCCACACCATCAGTGCAGGTGATGGAAGGCGTCGTGGCGCAGGCGCTGGACGTGGCAGACGGGCGCGTGACAGGCATATGGCTGGCGCGCGCGGCGGGCGGGTCGCAGGCCGTGCAACTGGGCGCACCGGCAGTGTTGCTGGCCGGTGGCGGCTCGGGCGGGTTATACGCGCTGACCACCAACCCGCCGCGCATTCGCGGGCAGGTCATGGGGCTGGCGGCGCGTGCAGGGGCCATGATGGCCGATATGGAATTCATCCAGTTCCACCCCACAGCCATGGATCTGGGTCTGGACCCTGCCCCCCTTGCCACCGAAGCGCTGCGCGGTGCTGGGGCGCGGCTGGTGAATGATCAGGGCGTGTATTTCATGGATGGCCAGCACCCGCTGGGCGACCTTGCGCCACGCGACATTGTGGCCCGGGCAGTGTTTGCCCAGATGCAGGCAGGGCAACGCCCCATGCTGGATATGCGCGCCGCTGGCGCAGGGGGGCAGTTGGCGCAGCGCTACCCTGCGGTGTTTGACGCCTGCAGACGCGCGGGGCTGGACCCTTGCGCAGCGCCCGTGCCTGTGGCGGCAGCGGCACATTACCATATGGGCGGAGTTTCCACCGACCGGCAGGGCCGTTCCAGCTTGCCAGGGCTGTGGGCCTGCGGCGAAGCGGCGTCCACGGGGTTGCACGGGGCGAACCGTCTGGCCTCGAACGGGGTTCTGGAAGCGCTGGTTTTCGCGCGTGCGGCGGCTGCCGATATGGCGCTGGGGCTGAACGGCCCGTCCGATGTGCCCGCAGTCGCGCTGGACTTTCCTGCGGGCGGGGTGGGGCTGGATGGCAGTGCGGTCACGCAGTTGCGCCAGACCATGAGCGCGCATGTCGGTGTGCGGCGCACCGCGCAAGGGTTGGCGGTCGCGCTTTCGGTGCTGGAAGATCTGGAAAACACCTATGCAGACAGCCCCGATTTCAGGAATATGTGTGCCACTGCGACGATGATTGCCGCCAGCGCCTATGCGCGGTGCGAAAGCCGCGGCGCCCATTGGCGCGATGACTTCCCGCAGGCCGACCCCGCGCAGGCCCATCGCAGTTTTATGACCTTTGAACAGGCGCGCGCCTTGCGCGCCACTGTCAGGATGCCACAGGAATGACCGACTTCCCCCCTTTGCCCGATCTGTTGCTGGAACCGCTGGTGCGCGCGGCGCTGCTGGAAGATCTTGGCCCCAATGGCGATGTGACAACGCGCGCGGTCATCGGGCAGGACGTGCGCTACCGCGCGGCGGTGAATGCGCGCGATGCGGGCGTGGTGTCGGGCGTGCAACTGGCCTGCATTGCCTTCCGGTTGGTGGACCCGGACCTGAAGATTGATGTTCTGGCACCGGACGGGACGCAGGTTGCAGCGGGCCAGACCATCCTGACACTGGACGGCGCGGCCGCATCCATCTTGTCGGGCGAAAGGGTGGCGCTGAATTTTGCAGGCCGCCTGTCGGGGATTGCCACCCTGACAGCGGCCTTTGTGGCGCAGGCGGCGGGAACAAAGGCGCGCATCACCTGCACGCGCAAGACAACGCCGGGGCTGCGTGTGGTTGAAAAGCAGGCTGTGCTGCATGGCGGCGGGTTTGCGCATCGGTTCGGGCTTTCGGATGCGATCCTGATCAAGGACAACCATATTGCGGCGGCGGGGGGGATTGGCCCCGTTTTGCGCGCCGCGCGCGCGCGCGCCAGCCACATGATGCGCGTTGAAATTGAAGTGGACCGGCTGGACCAGTTGCAACAGGTGCTGGACACGGGCGGCGCGGATGTGGTGTTGCTGGACAATATGGATACACAAACGCTGGCGCGCGCAGTGTCCATGGTGGCCGGACGTCTGGTGACGGAAGCCTCGGGGAACATGCGGCTGGCCCGTATTGCTGAAGTGGCGGCAACAGGGGTTGATTACATTTCAGTGGGCGCATTGACGCATTCCGCGCAGGTGCTGGATCTGGGGCTGGATTTCTAGGGCGGTCATGCAGGCGGCACCCTGCCCGTGGGGCGGCACGCCCCACCCGCCCCCCCTTGCGCACCACCCCACGGGCAGAATGCCGCCTGTTGCGCCCATGCGTTGGTTGAACCATATCAGGGTGGCCGCTACGCATGACATCGCACGCCTGCGGTCTGGCCCCGGCGCGGGCATGATGTCAGGTTTTGTGCAGCACTGCGCGCGCGGTTCCACGCGCAGGCCCCGGGCCGCTGTCAAAAGGGTAGGATGGATGCAATGGCACTGATCACCAACCGTATGACCAGCGCAGCACTGGCCCTGTGTGTGGTCGGTCAGGTCGCGCAGGCCCATCCCCATATCTTTGTGGAAGCGCAGTTTGATCTGATCCTTGACGCAAATGGCCAGCCCGAAGCCTTGCGCATATACTGGGAATATGACCCGTTTTTTTCCATGCTTCTGGTCAGCGATCTGGGGCTTGACCCAAGTTTCAGCGGCACCGTGACCGAAGCGGAACGCCCGCGTCTGGACGGGTTCGACATGAATTGGATTGACGGGTATCATGGCGACACCCATGTGGCGCAGGACGGGCGCGCGCTTGGGTTAAGCGGCCCTGTGGACTGGACATCGGATTATGTGGAGGGGCAATTGCGCTCCTCGCATTTGCGCCGGTTTGACGAGCTGCCCGAACCGGGGGTCGAATGGACCGTCTCCATCCATGACCCAAGTTATTACACCAGCTATACCTTGACCACGATACCGAAGGTCATTGGCGACGCGCGCTGCGAGATGCGGATATTCGAACCCGACTGGGACGCGGCGGGCACGCAACTGGACGCGGCCCTTGACGAATTGCTGGCCGCAGGCGGCGATATGGAGGCCGAATTTCCCCCTGTTGGCGCCCTGTTTTCCGAGGAGGTCCGCATCCTATGCGCGCCGCCATCTTGACACTGGCCGCGCTGGGGACGCTTGCGTTGCTGGTGCTGTGGGGCGCGGACGGGCTGAACGGCGTCAGTGATTGGGCGCAAGCGGCGCAGCACAGGTTCCAGTCACAGCTGGCAGACGGGTTGCGCGCCTTGCATGCGGGCCAGCCGGGCGCGTTGGTGGCGTTGTGGGCGATGTGCTTTGCCTATGGCGTTGCCCATGCCGCCGGGCCGGGGCATGGAAAGTTCCTGCTGGGGGCATATGGTGCAGGCACCCGCGCCCCCATGGGGCGGCTGATGGGCGTCGGGCTTGCGGCTTCCGTTGCGCAAGGGATCAGCGCGGTGGTGCTGGTCTATGGCGGGGTGCTGGTGTTCAATGCCACGCGGGCCAGTGTCCAGCATATGGGCGAAGTCTGGCTGGACCGTGCCAGCCTTGTGGCCATTGCCATGGTGGGGCTGTGGCTGGTGTGGCGCGGGGCGCGACGGTGCCTGCGCGCACAGGGGCGTGCCGGGCCGGTCAGCACGCATGGGCCTGACGCGGGGATATGCGACACCTGCGGTCACCGCCATGGCCCCAGTGTGGAAGACGTGGCGCAGTTGCAAGGCTGGCGCGACGCTGCAGCGCTGATCGGGGCAATTGCGCTGCGCCCCTGCACCGGCGCGTTGTTTCTGCTGATCCTGACATGGCGCATGGGGCTGGTCTGGCAAGGTATCGCTGGGGCGCTGGTCATGGCGCTTGGCACGGCATCGGTGACGATGGGGGTTGCGGCGCTGGCGGTGCTGGCGCGCGATGGCGCATTGGGGGCGGCGCGGCGTCTGGGGCGCGTGTCGGGACTTGTGCCGGTGCTGGAACTGGGCGCGGGGCTGATCATCGTGATTTTGGCGCTGAACATGTTAAAAAACCTATGACCCCCCTTGCCGTAAGTGTCACCGCGCGCGTAAAGCGTGGCGCATGATGTGGCGAACACACCCTTTCGGAAAGGACTTGCGCGCAGTGCTTGCACTGGGGGTGCCGCTGGCCGGCAGCCATCTGGCGCAATTTCTGCTGGCAGTCACCGATACCATCATGCTGGGCTGGTATGGGGTGCTTGATCTGGCAGCCGGTGTCATAGGGGCGGCGCTGTTTTTCACAGTGTTCATATTCGGCACCGGCTTTGCCAATGCAGTCATGCCCATGGTGGCCACGGCAGCCGCATCAGATGACGACGCAGAGGTGCGCCGCACCACCCGTATGGGGCTTTGGCTGTCTATCGCGTTTGGCATCGGGGTGTTGCCGTTTTTCTGGTTCTCGGGCGCATTTCTGACGCTTGTGCGCCAGCCTGTCGATGTGGTGCCCCTTGCCGAAGCCTATTTGCGGATTATCGGGTTTTCGATGGTGCCTGCGCTGGCGGTGATGGTGCTGAAAAACTATCTGGCAGCGCTGGGGCGCACACAGATTGCGCTGTTGCTGACATTGGGTGCGGTGGTGCTGAATATCGGGCTGAACTGGGTTTTGATTTTCGGCAATCTTGGTGCGCCCGAACTGGGCGTGCGCGGGGCGGCGCTGGCGTCCATTGGGGTGCAGCTTGCCACGATTGCGGGATTGGCGCTGTATTGTGCAATGCTGCCCGCGCTGCGGCGCTATGCGCTGTTTCAACGCTTCTGGCGGCCCGATTGGGTGGCGATGGGCCTTGTGTGGCGGTTGGGCTGGCCCATCGGGGTGGCCCTGGTTGCGGAAACGGCGCTGTTTTCGGCGGCGGCCGTGATGGTGGGCTGGCTGGGCACGCATGAATTGGCCGCGCATGGCATCGCGCTGGAAATCACGGCGTTGTTGTTCATGGTGCATCTGGGCTTTTCCAATGCGGGCACAGTGCTTGTGGGGCGTGCGCGCGGGCAGCGCGACCAGCGCGCGTTGCGCGGGGCGGCGCTGGCGGCCAGTTTTGTGTCGATCAGTTTCGCGCTGACCACCATGGTGGTGTATATCGGTTTTGGCCCGCAACTTGTGGGCGTGTTCCTTGGGCCTGATGAACCGGCGCGCGACACGATTATTGCCATTGGCGCGTCATTTCTGGTGATTGCCGCGTTCTTTCAACTGGCAGATGGTGCGCAGGTCATGGGCATGGGGTTGTTGCGCGGCGTGCAGGACACGCGCATGCCCATGTGGATTGCGGCCTTCAGCTATTGGGGGCTGGGCCTGCCTGTGGCCTATGTGCTGGGCATTCGTCTGGGCTGGGGCGGCGAGGGGATATGGGCCGGGCTTGCGGTCGGGCTAAGTGCGGCAGCGCTGGCGTTGATGTGGCGGTTCTGGCGCGGGCCGGGGCGCAGCAATGCCACCCCATGGGCCGCAAACAGCTAGCCAAGCAGGAGAAGGTTGCCCAAAAGTGGGAACCGGTTTTGAGTTTCTCGAACCTTGAAAATCAATAAGTTATGGTATGTGGCGGGAATGCGGATGAACGCGACATACCCTAGCCCACATCCACGGCGCGCGCTTCCAGCACGTCAAACGGCACCCCCGGTTCGGCCTTCGCGCAGCGAATGACCAGCGAGGTCTTGACAGTTGCCACATTGTCGGCGGCCAGCAGGTCTTCGGTCAGGAAGCGCTGAAAACTGGACAGGTCAGGGGCCACGCATTTCAGGATGAAATCAATCTCGCCATTGAGCATGTGACATTCGCGCACGAAGGGCCAATCCCGGCAGCGTTGTTCAAACCGCGACAAATCGGCCTCGGCCTGAGAATTCAGGCCCACCATTGCGAAGACCTGCACCTCGAAGCCCAGATCGCGCGCATTGACCTGCGCGTGATAGCCGCGAATATACCCCGCATCTTCCAGCGTGCGCACCCGCCGCAGGCAGGGCGGCGCCGAAATTCCCACACGCTTGGCCAGTTCGACATTGGTCATGCGGCCATCGGCCTGCAATTCCGCCAAGATCTTGCGGTCAATGGGATCAAGCTTGCTGCCTGACATGCGAACTCTCCTTGATATTTGCGCCTTATGTATGCCGAAGCAGGCGCACGCGCAATAATCTTTCAAAGTTGCGCAATAAATTGTTCGCAGCCCCGCCGCACGCAATGGGCACCATCAATGGGCCTTGTGCTGACCCTCTACATGCCTACATTGCGCCTGAACGACAGTGATGAAGGACATGACCATGACGGACACCCGCCACACACGGCTATTGATCATCGGCTCTGGCCCTGCGGGCTATACTGCGGCGGTCTATGGCGCGCGCGCGATGCTGGAACCAGTGCTGGTGCAGGGCATTCAACCCGGCGGGCAACTGACAATCACCACTGAAGTGGAAAACTGGCCCGGCGATTCCATGGTCACAGGGCCGGACCTGATGGTGCGCATGGAAGCGCATGCGCGCGAAATGGGCACCGAAATCATCTCGGACCATATTGCGGAACTGGACCTGTCCAAGCGCCCCTTCACCGCCAAGGGCGACACGGGCACCACCTATACCGCCGATGCCATTGTGCTGGCCACAGGCGCGCAGGCGCGCTGGCTGGGCCTGCCGTCCGAGGAGAAATACAAGGGTATGGGCGTATCCGCCTGCGCCACCTGTGACGGGTTCTTCTATCGCGGCAAGGAAGTCGTGGTCATTGGCGGGGGCAATACCGCTGTGGAAGAAGCGCTGTTTCTGACCAATTTTGCGTCCAAGGTCACCTTGGTGCACCGCCGCGACAGCCTGCGTGCGGAAAAAATACTGCAGCACCGTTTGCTGAACCACCCCAAGATTCAGGTTCTGTGGGACCACAATCTGGACGAGGTTCTGGGCGATTCTGCCGCCCCCGGTGTCGAAGGGGTGCGCCTGCGCCATGTCGCCACAGGCACGACACAGGACATCGCCTGCGCGGGTGTGTTCATCGCCATCGGCCACAGCCCCGCCAGCGCGCTGGTCAAGGACCAGCTGAAAATGCAGGAAGGCGGTTATGTCTGGGTGGAACCGGGCAGCACGCGCACCTCAATCCCCGGTGTGTTTGCCGCAGGCGACCTGACCGACCACACCTATCGTCAGGCCGTGACCAGCGCGGGGATGGGGTGCATGGCTGCGCTGGACGCGGAAAAATATCTGGCCGAACAGGGCTGACGTCCCCACCCGGACGCATATCGGGCCAGGATGGGGGAATGCCCCCTGTCTTGGCATGTCCCAAATGCGTCATCGGTGCGTTGTGCCACTGGTGCAGCCCCGACAGCGGGCCTATACTGGGGGTATGAAAAAACTTCTGACGACACTTTTTCTTCTGCCCGCCCCCGCCATGGCCGATTGCGTCGTGCTGCTGCACGGGCTGGCACGCAGCGAGCATTCGATGGCTGTGATGGAAGAAGCGCTGCAACTGCACGGCTACCAGACTGTCAATCACGGCTACCCGTCAACGGCTGCGCCCATAAACGAGCTGTTGGGGCATGTGGGGCTGGCCGTGCAGGACTGCGACGCTGGCCCGGTGCATTTTGTAACCCATTCCATGGGCGGCATTCTGGCGCGGGGCTGGCTGGCACGCAACCGCCCCCAACACATGATGGGCCGCGTGGTCATGCTGGCACCGCCCAATCACGGGTCGGAACTGGTCGATTATTTTTCCGATATTGAAGCTTTTTCATGGATCAACGGCCCCGCCGGTCTGGAACTGGGCACCAGCGACGACTCCACCCCGCAGACCCTGCCCGCCTTTCCCAGTTATGACCTTGGCATCATCGCAGGGGATGTGTCGCTGAACCCGCTTTTATCTGCGCTGATCGACGGGGCGGATGATGGCAAAGTGTCGGTCGAAAGCACCAGACTGGACGGAATGCGCGACCATATCGTGATTTCGGCAACGCATACATTCATCATGAACAACCCGCTTGTCATTGCCCATACGCTGGAATTTCTGGAAGAAGGCCAGTTTGACCATGACATGACCCTGCCCGACGCGCTGCGCTATCTGGCCACGCCCACCCCGTTGGGCAGCCTGACAGAACCGGGCGCGTTCCAATCCATGCTGGAGCGCAACGTGCTGCAGCATATGCCCGATCAGGACACGCTAAGCCGCTGGGTCAAACCCGATATTCTGCGCAACCTGACGCCCGCGCCCGAAAACGGCGGCTGACCGCAGCGGTCTAGCCTTTCGGGCGCAGGATATGGTTCACATGCCCCATCTTGCGCCCCGCGCGGCGTTCGGGTTTGCCATACAGATGCACCGCCGCATCCCGCGTTTTCAGCAACGCAGGCACCCTGTCCATATCATCCCCGATCAGGTTTTCCATGACCACATCTGCATGACGCCCGCCATCCCCCAAGGGCAGGCCCACAACCGCGCGGATATGCTGTTCAAACTGGTCAACCGCACAGCCATTCTGTGTCCAATGGCCAGAATTATGCACGCGTGGCGCAATTTCATTGACCACCAGCCCGTCAGCGGTAACAAACAATTCCACGCCCAGAACGCCCACATAGTCCAGCGCATTCAGAATGCGCGCCGCCATCAACACAGCATCACTGCGCAACGCAGGCGAAAGGCGCGCAGGCACGCGGGTTTCGCGCAATATCCCGTCCTGATGCAGGTTTTCACCGGGGTCATAGGCCGCCACTTCGCCCGTCAGGCCACGCGCTGCGATGACAGACACTTCATGGCTGAAGCTGACAAACCCTTCCAGAATGGCGGGGGCAGCTTGCACGGCGTCCCATGCGGCGGCTGCGTCATCGGGGGTTTGCAACCGCGCCTGCCCCTTGCCATCATAGCCCAGACGGCGGGTTTTCAGGATGGCAGGGGTGCCAATCGCGGCCAGCGCGGCGTTCAGGTCGGCCGCGCTGCTGACAGCGGCATAGGGCGCGGTCTGCAAGCCCAGATCGCGCAGAAAATCCTTCTCGGTCAAGCGGTCCTGTGACACCGCCAGCGCCCGCCTGCCCGGACGAATGGGGCGCAGCGGTTCCAGCACATCCAGCGTGGCAGTGGGGATATTCTCAAACTCAAACGTAATCACATCAACACCGGCGGCAAAGTCGCGCAGGGCGCGCGCATCATCCCAAGGGGCCGTCACCACCTTTTCAGCGACATGGCCCGCAGGCGGTTGCGGCGCCGGGTCAAAGATGTGGCAGCGATAGCCAAGCCGCGCCGCCGCCACTGACAGCATGCGCCCCAATTGCCCGCCGCCCAGAATGCCGATCACCCGGCCCGGTTCAAGCGCTTCACTCATCAATCGGTTCCTCTGGTATGGAGGCGGACAGATCACTGCGCCACTTGTCCAGCCTTGCGGCAATCTCCGCATCATTCAGCGCCAGAATGCCCGCCGCCAACAGCGCCCCGTTTGCCGCCCCTGCGGCCCCGATGGCCATTGTCGCCACTGGAAAACCGCGCGGCATTTGCAAAATGGAATACAGGCTGTCGACCCCCGACAAGGCGCGGGTCTGAACCGGCACGCCAATGACCGGCACGCGGGTTTTTGACGCCATCATGCCGGGCAAATGCGCAGCCCCCCCCGCCCCTGCAATAATGACCTGCAAGCCGCGCGCAACCGCTGTGCGCCCGTAGTCCCACAGGCGGTCAGGCGTGCGATGCGCGGAAACGATTCGGCACTCGTAGGGTATGCCCAGTTCATCCAGCACTGTTGCCGCGTCACGCAAGGTCGGCCAGTCGGACTGGCTGCCCATGATGATTCCCACCTTCACACCTGACATCTTGCCCCCGCAAAAAAATGATTGCGCGCACTATAGCGATGGGCCGCGCAGGTGCAATTGCATCAGGCAATGATATCGGGGGTCAGTTCATCCTCGATGCGGGAAATCTGGTCCTTCAGGCGCAGTTTTTCCTTCTTCAGGCGCTGGATGGTCAATTGCTGCAACGCGCCCTTTTCCTGCAAGGCGTCAATCGCCTCGTCCAGATCACGGTGTTTCTGGCGCAACACTTCCAGTTTGACGCGCAGCACGCCTTCATGATCCAATTCCACAGGAGAGTTCATTTTTGCCCGTCATCTTTTTGTAACCTGCCTGCACAATAGCCGGAAATTCCGCGTCGCAAAAGCTTTTGTGCAATTGGGCGCGGATTCATCTTTCAAGGCGGGCATATCTTGCGGTTTGGCATATCGGCCCCATATATTTAACCAAGGCCGCCGCGACGGGGCCTGCAGCAATGTCGCTTATGAAAGGGCCGGGCTGATGAGCAAACTTACATTTCCGTCCCACCCCTTGTTATTGGGGTTTGACCAGCTTGAACGCCTTGTGGAACGCACGGCACGCACGGGCGCAGATGGTTATCCCCCCTTCAATATTGAAGTGACGGGCAAGAACAGCTTTCGCATTACCCTTGCACTGGCGGGGTTTGGCGAACAGGATCTGGCCATCACGGTGGAAAAACGGCAGCTTATGGTGCGCGGCCAACAGCAGGACGACACCAGGGAAGACCGCGTTTTTCTGCACCGTGGCATCGCCGCGCGCCAGTTCCAGCGGGTTTTTGCCCTGGCCGAAGGGGTTGATGTGGATCAGGCTCGTTTGGAAAACGGCCTTTTGCATATCGACCTGATCCGTCAGGAACCCGAAGACACGGTGCAAACCATCGCAATCAAGCGGGGCTAGCGCATCGCAGTGTCACGCGACGTTAAGGTTTATGCCGTAACCTGCGAAGGTTGCGGGCGTGCATCGGGGAACACCAGTTCCCGCACCCGGCATCAAGGAAAGGATACCCCTATGGAAAATGCCTATCCCGTGAAATCATCCAACCGGCCCATCGTCTATGTCCGGCCCATCAAGGCCAGCGACCTGCCCGAAGAAATTCGCGCGCAATTGCCTGATGTTGTGCAGCTATATGCAATTCACCACGAAGAAGGCGAGCAAATGGCAGTGGTCACCGACCGGACATTGGCCTTTGTCATGGCGCGACAGAATGATTACACCCCGGTCAGCGTGCACTGAGCTGCGCGCCCAAAAGCTGCGGGGGCAGTGATACACGCAGTTTGAACGCGTTTCCTGAACGTGCAAGAACGCCCCCCTTCGGGGCGTTTTTTAGAGAGTATCGCGTTCATTCGCATTCACGCCATCCACTCTAACCTTATTGTGTCGCATGTCTTTTTGCGCAAAACCGGGTCCCACTTTTGCGCGACATGCTC
>NZ_JBQTCF010000033.1:0-45377 GCF_052379845.1 Roseinatronobacter sp. NSM
TTTTTTTACTGCACAATGCCCCTTGCCTGACGCAAGGTCGCGCTTGCCATATTCCGTATTTGGCACAACACTAATTTTATTAATGAGTATTGCGTAGATTGGTAACCACGCGACCCACCCTAACCCTGTGTGGTCGCGTGTTTTTGCGCGGCAGGAGGAGTAAGCGTGGAAAAATCAATCCTTATGGCGGGCTTTCTGGCCCTGTTTGCGGTCCCTGCCTTGGGCGACCCGGCGCATGGGCTTTGGAAAACCGCCCCTGATGACAACGGCAATTTCGGCCATGTGCAGATACAGACCTGCTCCAACGGCAAAATATGCGGGGGGCTGGTCGCGGCATTTGACAGCGGGGCCCAACAGATTGCATCAGACAATATTGGGCGGGCCATTGTGTGGGACATGGAACCCCAAGGGAACGGGCAGTATCGCAATGGGCGCGTTTATGCCCCCGACCGCGACCGCACCTATACATCGCGCATGGAATTGCGGGGGCGCGAACTTGGCGTTTCGGGCTGCGTCATGGGACTATGCCGCGAGTCGCTGTGGACCCGCGTAAACTGACATGACGCGCCGTGCGCCAATGTGGCGCGGCGCGCTTGCGCCCCCATATGGCACACGAAAAATTGCCCTGTCCGTGCAGGCTTGCTATTGTGCAGCGCCGCCATATGGGCAATTGTGCCCTTCAGACAGAATGTCTGCCCCCGCCTGCAACACAGCAATTCGCGCTGCGCAAACAGCATGAAGTGGTCACACCTTGCTTAAATCTGGCCCATGGCCGAAACCTTTAGGCAGTTGCTGCGTTCATCCACAGATGAAGGGCAGATTTGGGGCGTAAGGGCAACATGTCGGGAACCAGATACGAATGCGAAGTCTTCTGCGCCGATGATTTTGCAGTGACTTGGGGAATAAACGAAGGCGACCCCCTTGGGCTGCCGCAGGAATGTGTTCTGGGCGATATCTACAGCCTGAAATCCACACATGTTTTTTCCAGACTGACCCTTCAGCTTGACCCCGCCATTACCGTGCTGCACCATCGTGGTAGTCGCTGTCCTGACATGCCCGCAGGCGCGAAGGTCAGGCTGCTGGGCCAGCTCCGGCTTATGGCCTATGACGGCGATGTGCTGGAAGTGATCTTGTTGCAAATCGAAGGGCAGGTTTTCGGCTTGCCCCTTGGGCCAATGCGCGCGGCCACCGATTATGCCCTCATCGAGATCAACACAACAGACACAGCGCTGCGCCTGTCCGAGATTGTGCGCGGGTGTTTCGGTGCGGGCACGCGCGTGACCATGGCAGATGGCAGCCTGACCGCCATTGAACAACTGCAAAGCGGGGATATGGTCCTGACACGCGATCAAGGCGCGCAACCTGTGCGGTGGTTGGGCAAGGTCACCTTGCGCGGGTATGGGGCCTATGCGCCTGTGGTCATTCCCGAAGGGGGGCTTGGCAATCTGCGCAGTCTGAAACTGGCCCCGCGCCAGCGTATCTTCTTGTATCAACGCGGGGATAAGCGGCTGGGGGGGCGCGCCGAAGTGCTGGTGCAGGCACTGCACCTGGTTGGGTCTGCGGGCATAACCCAACACGAAGGCGGGTTCGTGGAATACTTCAGTCTGGCCTTCGATGAACACCAGATCATCTATGCAGAAGGCGTGCCCATGGAAAGCTTGCTGGTGTCGCGCGCCACCATGACACGCCTGCCCCCCGCCCTGCGGACAGATTTGCAAGCGCGCTATCCCAATTTGCAGCACAAGCCACATTTTGCGCAGGATGTGGCGTCAGAACAGCCGCCGGACGCGCCACATGGCATAAGTTCGCGCGCCTAACCCTGCGTTTTTGCGAAAGCAAAGTGACGGCGCAATTCCGATCTGCTAAGACAGGGTGCCATGTTTTCAGATCATCACAGGGTGCGGTGTTGCCTGCTATCAGAACAATTCTTGTTGCAACGGACCTGCAGCAGCGCTCAGCGGCAGCGCCGGAACGGGCTGCGGCGCTTGCGCGCAAACTGGGCGCGCGCGTTGTGCTGGTGCATGCAGCGCCGGGACGAATCAACCCTGTGGCACGTTTTACCCTGCGCAAGAGACCGGCCAGCGGGACCAGACCTGAAACCGCCCTTGCGCGGATGATGGAACAATACCGCGATGTGCCCATGGACTATGTCATCGCGTCTGGCGCTGTCGAAAATGTGATTTCCCAAGCCGCCAGCGATGTGTCGGCGGATCTGGTGGTTGTGGGGCTGCACAAGCTGCGCAAAGTGCTTGATACCCTTCGGCTGACCACCATGGAACGCATTGCGCTTGCGGTGTCCTGCCCGGTTCTGGTGGCACATACCACCGCAGTTACACCCTATCGTTGTGTTCTGGGCGCAATCACCTTCGCGCCCGCTTCCGCGCAGGCCATGGCAACAGCGGGAATTCTTGCACCAGATGCCGAATTCAATGCCATTCACGCACTGCAACTGCCCCTGAAGGAAAAGCTTCCCAACTCCGAGGTGGAAAACGGCACCGCCATGACCAGCGCCATATTGCAGCGTGACGCGTTCATGCGGCTGGACGGATTGCCCCCGCATATGAATTTGCCCGAAATCATCCCCGGCGGGGTCCACGAAGTTTTGCAATTCCGCATCAACGAACTTGACCCCGATCTTGTTGTAATCGGCAGCGCATCCGGGCGCGATAGCGCCAGCCTTGGCAATTACGCCCGCGACCTTATGCGTGCGCCACCAACCGACCTTCTGATTGCGAAACCCGCCTGAAACGCGCCTGACGCAGCGGTGAACGGGCATGTTGCGTTCATCCGCGCACTATGGCGGGGGCGGATGTCGAAAAACACTCGCAACCCAGAAAAATATGCGCTATTTAATTGTTTAACGTTGAACTATCACTTTTTCCGGGAGGGCTACCAGGCATGGCCACACGAAAAACCGCCGCGAAACCAAACGTTTCGGCCGAAGAGTTGTTGGGGTATTACCGCGACATGTTGCTGATCCGCCGATTCGAGGAAAAAGCAGGCCAGCTGTACGGAATGGGCCTGATTGGCGGGTTCTGCCATCTGTATATCGGGCAGGAAGCTGTTGTTGTCGGGTTGGAAGCAGCGGCCAAGGATGGCGACAAGCGCATCACATCCTACCGCGATCATGGTCATATGCTGGCCTGCGGGATGGACCCCAAGGGCGTGATGGCCGAACTGACCGGGCGCGAGGGGGGCTATTCCAAGGGCAAGGGCGGCTCGATGCACATGTTCTCCAAGGAAAAGCATTTCTATGGCGGGCATGGCATTGTCGGCGCACAGGTGCCACTGGGCGCGGGGCTGGCGTTTTCGGACAAATACAAGGGCAATGACAACGTGACCTTCACCTATTTCGGGGATGGTGCGGCCAATCAGGGCCAGGTCTATGAAACCTATAATATGGCCATGTTGTGGGATTTGCCGGTGATCTTCGTGATTGAAAACAACAAATACGCCATGGGAACCTCTGTGCAGCGCGCCACCAAATCCCCCAGCCTGTGGGAACGCGGTGCCGCTTACGGCATCAAGGGCGAAGAAGTTGACGGGATGGACGTTCTCGCGGTCAAGGCCGCCGGTGAAAAGGCTGTCGCGCATTGTCGCGCAGGCAAGGGGCCGTATATCCTTGAAGTGATGACCTATCGCTACCGCGGGCATTCCATGTCAGACCCCGCCAAATACCGCACCCGCGACGAGGTGCAGAAAATCCGCGAGGAACGCGACGCCATTGAACATGTCCGTGATTTGTTGTTGCAGGGCAAACATGCCAGCGAAGATGACCTGAAGGCCATCGACAAGGACATCAAGGCAGTCGTGAATGACGCGGCCGAATTCTCCAAGGAAAGTCCCGAACCCGCGCTGGACGAACTTTGGACCGATATTTACGCATCCAGCGTGCCACAGAACGCTTGACAGGGGGGACAGGAATCATGGCAACCGAAATACTTATGCCCGCACTCTCTCCCACCATGGAGGAAGGCACATTGGCCAAATGGCTGGTGAAAGAAGGCGATACTGTAGCCGCCGGTGACATTCTGGCCGAGATTGAAACAGACAAGGCCACGATGGAATTCGAAGCGGTGGACGAAGGGGTGATCGGCAAAATCCTGATCGCCGCAGGAACCGAAGGCGTGAAGGTGAACACCGCGATTGCCGTTCTGGTGGAAGAAGGCGAAAGCGCCGAGAATATCCAAACTTCAGCGTCGTCGCCCCCCGAGGCCGCGCCTGCGCCGGCCGAGGCGGCCGACAAGGCGGCCCCCGCAGGGGGCTCCGCGAAGGCCGCGCCCCCCGCTGCGCCAACGCCCGACACCAGCCCCGACTGGCCCGAAGGCACCGAAATGAAAACCCAGACCGTCCGCGAAGCCCTGCGCGACGCCATGGCCGAAGAAATGCGCGCCCATGACGAAGTATTTGTCATGGGCGAGGAAGTCGCAGAATATCAGGGCGCCTATAAAATCACCCAAGGGTTGCTGGCCGAATTCGGCGCACGGCGCGTGATCGACACACCTATCACCGAACACGGGTTTGCCGGAATCGGGGTCGGGGCGGCATTCGGGGGCTTGCGTCCGGTTGTCGAATTCATGACATTCAACTTTGCCATGCAGGCGATTGACCAGATCCTGAACTCTGCCGCGAAAACCCTGTATATGTCAGGCGGCCAGATGGGCTGCCCCATCGTGTTTCGTGGGCCAAATGGCGCCGCCGCGCGTGTGGGGGCGCAGCACAGCCAGTGTTACGCAGCATGGTATAGCCATATTCCCGGCCTGAAAGTCGTGATGCCCTATTCCGCCGCCGATGCAAAAGGTTTGCTGAAACAGGCCATCCGCGACCCCAACCCGGTCATCTTTCTGGAAAATGAAATCCTCTATGGGCGCAGCTTCGATGTGCCGGTGCTCGATGATTTCACAATCCCCTTCGGCAAGGCCAAGATCTGGCGCGAAGGCACTGATGTGACCATCGTCAGCTTTGGCATTGGCATGACCTATGCGCTGGAAGCGGCTGAACGGCTGGCCGAAGATGGCATCAGCGCCGAAGTTCTCGACTTGCGCACCATCCGCCCCATGGATACCGACGCTATTCTGGCATCCGTGCGCAAAACCAACCGTCTGGTCACTGTTGAAGAAGGCTTCCCGCAAAGCTCGGTGGGGAATTACATCACCTCGGTGGTGATGCAGCAGGCATTTGATTATTTGGATGCGCCGGTCATCAACCTGACCGGCAAGGATGTGCCAATGCCCTATGCGGCCAATCTTGAAAAACTAGCGCTGGTCACCACCGATGAGGTGGTCGAGGCCGTGCGCAAAGTCACCTATCGCTGAAAAGGGAGGGACCCATGCCTACAGAAATCCTGATGCCTGCCCTCTCGCCCACCATGGAAGAAGGCACGCTTGCCAAATGGTTGGTCAAGGAAGGCGACAGCGTGTCTTCTGGCGACATTCTGGCGGAAATTGAAACTGACAAGGCCACGATGGAATTCGAGGCCGTGGATGACGGTGTGATCGGGAAACTTCTTGTGGCTGCCGGTTCGGACGCCGTGAAGGTCAACACCCCGATTGCGGTGCTGCTCGAAGATGGCGAAAGCGCCGATGACATCAAAACCACCAGCGCCCCCGCCAGCGCGGGTGCCCCGGAAGCCGCGTCTGCGGCTGACGCGGCTGCGAAGGCGGCCCCCAAAGGGGGCTCCGCCGCAGCCGCCCCCCCTGCGCCGCACCGCGACGGGCAACGCATCTTTGCCTCGCCGCTTGCACGCCGCATCGCCGCCGAGAAGGGCATTGATCTGGCGAAAATCACCGGCTCCGGCCCGCATGGCCGCATCGTCAAGGCAGATATCGACGGCGCGAAACCCGCAGCCAGTGTCACGCCCGCCGCCGCTGCCGCCCCCGCAGCGGCCAAAGCTGCCGCCGCCGCGTCTGGCCCGACCGCCGATCAGGTCGCGCGTATGTATGAAGGCCGCGACTATGAAGAAGTCAAGCTTGACGGTATGCGCAAAACCGTTGCCAGCCGCCTGACCGAAGCCAAGCAGACGATCCCGCATTTCTATCTGCGCCGCGATGTGCAGCTTGATGCGCTGATGGCGTTCCGCGCCGGTCTGAACAAACAGCTGGACGCGCGCGGCGTCAAATTGTCGGTCAATGACTTCATCATCAAGGCCTGTGCCATGGCGCTGCAAGCGGTGCCTGATTGCAATGCCGTTTGGGCCAGTGACCGTATCTTGCGCCTGAAACCGTCCGATGTGGCCGTGGCTGTCGCAGTCGAAGGCGGGTTGTTCACGCCTGTGTTGAAAGACGCGCATCTGAAATCCCTGTCCGCCCTGTCGGCCGAAATGAAGGACCTTGCAGGTCGTGCCCGGAACAAGAAACTGGCGCCGCATGAATATATTGGCGGTGCCATGGCCATTTCCAATCTTGGCATGTTCGGGATCGAGAATTTCGATGCGGTCATCAACCCGCCGCATGGGTCCATTCTGGCAGTTGGCGCAGGTCTGAAAAAACCTGTTGTCGGGGCAGATGGCGAATTGAAGGTGGCCACTGTCATGTCAATGACCCTGTCTGTGGATCACCGCGTGATCGACGGGGCCCTGGGCGCGGAATTCCTGAAAGAGGTTGTCGCCTATCTGGAAAACCCCGTGACCATGCTGGCATAGCAGCTTTAACAAAATCCTGCAAAGAATTGAAAAGGGGCGCAAAAGCGCCCCTTTTCGTTACGCGGGGGCAGCGAAAAATTCCTTTGGGAAACTGCTGCCGCCGGGTCAATCCGCTTGCTGTTGCTGGCGCATCTCTGCCTCAATCTGGCGCCAGCGGGCAACGGCGCGGTTGTGGTCAGCCAGATTGGTGCTGAACGTATGCCCGCCAGTGCCATCTGCCACGAAATACAGATAGGGTGTATCATCAGGGTCCAGCGCTGCGGCAATTGCCGCGCGGCCGGGATTGGCAATAGGCGTTGGCGGCAAACCATCAATCCGGTAAGTATTATAAGGGGTTACCGCGTCCAGTTCAGAACGCCGCAACCCGCGCCCCAATGTGCCGCGCCCCTGCGTGATGCCGTAAATAACCGTGGGGTCGGTTTGCAATCGCATCGGCACCGCAAGGCGGTTCACAAATACGCTGGCAACCTGTCGGCGTTCATCTGCAACGCCGGTTTCCTTTTCCACAATAGACGCCATGATCAGCGCCTCTTGCGGGGTTTGATAGGGCAGGCCATCGGCGCGGGTTTCCCAAAGCTGCGTGAGGATCGCTTCCTGTCGGGCTTGCATATCTGCCAGCAGCGTTTCGCGGCTTGACCCGCGCGTGACCGAATAGCTGTCAGTTGCCAGCATGCCTTCGGGGGGCACCTCGCCTGCTTCGCCGTCCAGAAACTCGGCCAGCCGCAGACCTTCCCATACCTGCCAGCTGGTGGCGCCTTCCGCGACGGTCACGCGGTATTGCATATCCGCTTGCGCTGTGAAACGCGCATAGTCTTCGGGCGGTTCCTGCCCTGCATCGAACTGCACCACGGTTTCAAACCGCTGCGTTGCCGGGTCCAGTTCACGCACCAATGTGTCAATGCGCGTCACCCCGATCCGATACTGGATTTCGCTGCCACAGGTCGACGCCCCGCCCCGCGTAAGAATATCAAGGATTTCATCCATCGAGGCCGCTTCGGGAATCAAATACGACCCGAAGCGCAGACGATCCGCGCGCGCGCTGTATTGCGCGCCCACACGAAACACCTGTTCGGATTTGATGGCGGATTGTTCGGCAAGCCCGCGCGACACCACCCGCAGGCTTGCACCCGGTTCCACGCGGAAACACACAGGCTGTGTCAGCGGTCCGGGACCTGTAAACTGACGTTTTCCTGCAGAAATGATGATGGCCAGCCCGATAAGGCCAACAATCATCAATGTCAGCGCATTGGCTACAACATGGCGCACCATCAGCTGTCAATCTTTCCCAGAATCAAGCTGGCATTGGTGCCGCCAAACCCGAAGCTGTTGGACAGAGCCAGCCGGATATCGCGTTTGCGCGCCACCTTCGGGGCCAGATCAATCGGTGTGTCCACGGCGGGGTTGTCAAGGTTCAGCGTGGGGGGCGCAATCTGGTCGCGGATGGCCAGAATGCAGAAAATAGCCTCGACCGCGCCTGCGGCCCCCAGCAAATGCCCGATTGCCGATTTCGTCGATGACATCGTGGCCTTGCCCGCGCTGTCGCCGAGCAACCGTTCCACTGCCGCCAGTTCAATGACATCGGCCATGGTGGATGTGCCATGCGCGTTGATGTAATCCAGTTCTGACGGGTGAATACCCGCGCGCGCCACCGCCGCTTTCATGGAGCGCAACGCGCCATCGCCATCTTCTGACGGGGCGGTGATATGGAACGCATCGCCCGACATGCCATAGCCCAGCACCTCGGCATAAATCTTCGCGCCGCGTGCTTTGGCGTGTTCATATTCTTCCAGCACCACGACCCCCGCCCCTTCGCCCATCACGAATCCGTCGCGGTCCGCGTCATAGGGGCGGCTGGCGGCTGCGGGGTCATCTGGGCGCTTGGTTGACAGGGCCTTGCACGCATTGAACCCCGCAATTCCTATTTCGGAAATCGGGCTTTCCGCCCCGCCCGCGACCATGACATCGGCATCGCCAAACGCGATCAGGCGGGCCGCGTCGCCAATGGCATGCGCGCCCGTTGAACAGGCCGTTACCACAGCGTGATTCGGCCCCTTGAACCCGTAGCGAATGCTGACATGCCCGGATACCAGATTGATCAGCGCGCCGGGAATGAAGAAAGGCGACACCCGGCGCGGCCCGCGTTCCTTCAGCAAAACGGCCGTTTCCGCAATGCTGGACAGGCCCCCTATGCCAGACCCGATCATCACGCCTGTGCGACAACGGCTGTCTTCGTCTTCGGGCATCCATCCCGAATCCTGCACCGCTTGCACAGCGGCGGCCACGCCATACAGGATGAATTCATCAACTTTTCGGGCTTCTTTGGGTTCCATCCAGTCATCGGGATTGAACGTGCCGCCCGACCCGTCACCACGCGGCACTTCGCACGCATAGGTTGTGGCAAGACCGCTGGCATCAAAGCGCGTGATGGGTCCCGCACCGGATTGACTGTCCAGCAGGCGCGCCCATGTTTCTTCAACACCGCAAGCCAGCGGCGTGACCATTCCCAGCCCTGTGACGACAACCCTGCGCATGTGCCCTCTCACTCCTGTTCGTCGAAAGATATTATCGTTCTGATAGCGGGATTTGGCCCGCAGGGAAAGGGTTGAGCATGGCGCGAATGCTCACAAAGCGGCAAGCTGCGGGAACCTGCCGATAGGGTCGCGCGCAAAAATGCAAAACGCCACCCCGAGAGGTGGCGTTTCAATTTCCGAAAGCCGTTGGAAAATCAGGCCGCTTCCGAGATGAACTTCACTGCATCACCAAAGGTCTGGATGTTCTCGGCAGCGTCATCGGGAATTTCAATGCCGAATTCTTCTTCGAACGCCATTACCAATTCCACGGTATCAAGGCTGTCTGCGCCCAGATCGTCGATGAAGGACGCGCCTTCGGTGATCTTGCCTTCTTCGACGCCAAGATGCTCGACAACGATTTTCTTCACACGATCCGCGATATCGCTCATGTTCTTCCTCTCGGTTTTTTGCCGGTAGCCGGCCTGTAATGTCCCTCAACCGCCAGTGGTTGGCGGCGTGTTGCGCGCCCAATAGGGCCTTCATGTCCGCAGGTCAAGAGTATTGCGGCGTTTGAAACTGTAGTCTCACTTTCATAGCACAGCCCCGCGCCACCGCAAGCATGCTGCGCGGCGTATGGCATGGGTCCCCGTCATCGCATCGTCAGACCATCGCCATGCCGCCATTAACGTGGAGAACCGCACCCGTCACATACCCGGCCTGATCGCTGGCAAGATACAGCACTGCTGCGGCAATATCGGCGGGGGTGCCCATGCGCGCCGCAGGGATACGCGCGTTGATCGCCGCCTTCTGGTCATCGGTCAAGGCGTCGGTCATTGGCGTGGCAATAAACCCCGGCGCCACACAATTGACAGTGATTCCGCGCGATGCCACTTCTTGCGCCAGCGCTTTGGACATGCCCACCAGCCCCGCCTTGGCGGCAACGTAATTTGTCTGACCGGGGTTGCCGGTGGCACCGACCACCGAACTGATATTTACAATCCGGCCCCAGCGCGCTTTCATCATGCCGCGCAGACTGCCGCGCATCAGGCGCATGGCGGCGGTCAGGTTCACGTCCAGCACTTGTTGCCACTGTGCATCGCTCATGCGCATCAGCAGGTTGTCTTGGGTGATGCCTGCATTATTGACCAGAATATCCAGCGCGCCCATTGCGTCAATCGCGCGTTTGGGCAGGGCTTCCACGGCCTCGGGGTCTGACAGGTTGCATGGCAGCACATGTGCGCGCGTGCTCAGTTCGCGCGCCAGCTCCTGCAAGGGGGCCTCTCGTGTGCCCGAAAGCGCAACAGTCGCACCGGCGCTGTGCAGTGCGCGCGCGATATCGGCGCCAATTCCGCCCGACGCCCCTGTGATCAGCGCGGATTTTCCAGTCAGATCAAACATGAGTATTTCCCCAATCCAGCCCGTTTATGCGTTGTCTTCTGCCCCTATAGCAAGGCTTGGGGCGCAGTGCCAACCGAAAGCGGGTTGTGCAATTTGCCGTTACGGTGGCACAACGGGCCGCAAGCCAGATAGCGCTATCAACCCAAAAGGAGTGGGGCACCATGCTGAACCGCGCCCAGATGACCAAGTTGTTCACCACAGGCGTTGCCGCTGCAAACCCGCATGCGGCGGTGCATGACGCGCTGTGTGATGCGCCTGTGCAGTTGCCTGACGGGGGGCGCTTGTATGTGCTGGCGGTGGGCAAGGCCGCGCGCGCCATGATGCAGGCGGCCTTGGCACAGTTGCCTGTGCCCCATGCCGCGCTGGTGATCACCAATTACGAAAACGCCACCCCGCTGGAGGGGGCGCGCGTCATGGCCGCAGGGCACCCGGTGCCCGATGAAAACGGGCTTCAGGCGGGATTGGCAGTGCAAAAGATGCTGGCACGCACCCGCGCGGGCGACCGGGTTCTTGTGCTGGTATCGGGCGGGGGGTCGGCGCTGATGCCGGCACCTGTTCCGGGCCTGTCGCTGGCCGACAAGGCGCAGGTCAATGACCTGTTGCTGGGCGCCGGGCTGGATATTGTCGCCATGAACGCCGTGCGCCAGCACCTGTCGCGGATGAAGGGGGGCGGATTGTTGCGCATGGCGGCCCCTGCGCAGGTGCACGCACTTATCCTGTCGGATGTGATTGGCGATGACCTGCGCGCCATCGCGTCCGGTCCCACTGTCGCGCCGATTGCCACCCGCGATGAGGTGCGCGCGCTTCTGGCCACATCGGGCTTGTGGGACCGCCTGCCACTGGCCGCGCGCGCGGCGCTGGGGCGTGCGCCGGACACGTCCCCCCTGCCCCACGCCGAAAACCGCCTGATCGGGTCCAATCGCATGTCGCTGGACGCGATGGCGCGCGGGTGTGACGGGGCCGCAATTGTGTCGGATGCGCTGACGGGCGATGTAGGCGACGCTGCCGCGCAAATTGTGGCGATCCTGCGCGACGGCGGGCCGCAGGTTGCATTGTTCGGCGGCGAAACCACCGTCAGGCTGCAAGGCACCGGGCGCGGCGGGCGCAATCAGGAACTGGCGCTGCGCGTGGCCAGCGCATTGGACGGTATTGCGGGCTGGCGGTTTTTGTCAGGCGGCACAGACGGGCGCGATGGCCCCACGGATGCGGCAGGCGCGGTGGTCGATGGCGCAACGCTGGCACGCATTCGTGCCGCCGGCGCCGACCCGGCCGCATTGCTGGCCAATAATGACAGCTACCGCGCGCTGGACTTGGCGGGTGATCTGCTGATCACAGGGGCAACCGGCACGAATGTGGCCGATCTGCAAATCCTGTGCATTGACGACGCGCGCGCATTTTAGGCCCTTGCAGGGCACGCAGGCTTGACTTAATCGGGGCGCCATGACCCAGCATCAACGCCTTCTGATCATCGATTTCGGTTCTCAGGTCACGCAGCTTATCGCGCGCAGGCTTCGGGAACTGAATGTCTATTGCGAAATTCACCCTTATCAGAAGGTGGATGACGCGTTCTTGGCCGAATTCGCCCCCAAGGCGGTCATCCTGTCGGGCGGGCCTGATTCGGTCACGAGGGACGGGTCGCCCCGCCCGCCGAAATCGGTGTTTGCGCTGGGTGTGCCCATCCTTGGCATTTGCTATGGCCAACAGGTGATGATGCAGGAACTTGGCGGGCTGGTCGAAACCGGTCATGGCACTGCGGAATTCGGGCGTGCCTATGTTACGCCGTCAGATGACCGGCTGCCGCTGCTGGACGGCTGGTTTACCGGCGCAGATGGCCGCGAACAGGTCTGGATGAGCCATGGTGACCATGTCAGCCGCCTTGCCCCCGGATTTCAGGTATTCGGCACATCGCCCGGCGCGCCGTTTGCGATTACCGCCGACCCGTCGCGCAAGTTCTTCGCAGTGCAATTCCACCCCGAAGTGCACCACACCCCGAACGGCGCGAAACTCTATGCGAATTTCGTGAAGCTGGCGGGCTTTACCGGCGACTGGACCATGGCGTCCTACAAGGATGAAGCGATTGCGCGCATCCGCGAACAGGTGGGCGACAAGCAGGTAATCTGTGGCTTGTCCGGCGGTGTCGACAGTTCGGTTGCGGCTGTGCTGATTCACGAAGCCATCGGCGACCAGTTGACCTGCGTGTTCGTGGACCACGGCCTGTTGCGCCTGAATGAAGCCGAAGAAGTCGTCACCATGTTCCGCGACAATTACAACATTCCGCTAATTCACGCAGATGAAGCTGATTTGTTCCTGGGCGAGCTGGACGGCGTTTCCGATCCCGAAACAAAGCGCAAGATCATCGGGCGATTGTTCATCGACGTGTTCCAGAAATACGCCAGCCAGATTGATGGTGCGGAATTTCTGGCCCAGGGCACGCTGTATCCTGATGTCATCGAATCGGTCAGCTTTTCCGGTGGGCCGTCTGTAACCATCAAAAGCCACCACAATGTCGGCGGCCTGCCCGAAAAGATGGGCCTGAAACTGGTGGAACCGCTGCGCGAATTGTTCAAGGACGAAGTGCGCGCGTTGGGGCGAGAACTGGGGCTGCCGGACACGTTCATTGGCCGCCACCCCTTCCCCGGTCCGGGACTTGCCATCCGTTGCCCCGGTGAGATCACACGCGAAAAGCTGGAGATCCTGCGCCGCGCCGATGCGGTCTATATTGACCAGATCCGCCGCCATGGTCTGTATGATGAAATCTGGCAGGCATTCGCGGCCATCCTGCCCATGCGCACTGTGGGCGTCATGGGCGACGGGCGCACCTATGATTTCGCGCTGGGGCTGCGCGCCGTAACATCCGTGGATGGCATGACAGCGGATTACTATCCGTTCACGCATGAATTCCTGGGCGAAACATCTACACGAATCATCAATGAAGTGCGCGGAATCAATCGTGTTTTCTATGATTGCACGTCCAAACCGCCCGGCACGATTGAACTGGAATAATGCCTGTCCTGCTTCAGGGCAACTTGCATTGTGCTGATGATGCGCAAGCCGGTATCGTGCGCCGGCATCTGCGTGACCATATCCGCCTGACGCGGGCGGAAGCGGGCTGCCTGCAGTTTGACGTCACGCCCACGGATGATCCGCATGTCTGGGAAGTGACGGAACGTTTTGCCACGCGCGCAGCGCTTGACGCCCACCAGACCCGCGCCAAATCCAGCCCATGGGGGCAGGCAACTGCTGGCATACCGCGCAACTACACCCTGACCGAAACCTGAAAACGCAACGCTGTGCGTGGTATTTCAAAACGTCTTTTCTAGAACAAACCGCCATGCTAGGCATGGTGCAGGGCGGCCAGAACCGCCGGCCCCGTGCCAGCTTGGCACAGGGCAGAATGATAACAAAACCCTATGGGAGATACCTTATGAAAAAGCTGCTTCTTGCAAGCACCGCGCTGGCCTTCTCGGCTGGCGCTGCGTTCGCCGATGATGTGAAAATGGGCGTCCTGCTCGGCTTCACCGGGCCGCTGGAATCCATCGCGCCGCATATGGCCGACAGTGCTGAGCTTGCTTTTGCCGAAATCAACGAAAGCGGCCTGTTTCTGGGCGGCCAGACCATTTCAGCGGTGCGCGCGGATTCCACCTGCGTTGACTCCTCCGCGGCGCAGGCTGCGGCAGAACGCATGATTTCCTCTGACGGGGTTGTGGCGATCATGGGCGCGGATTGTTCGGGTGTCACAATGGCGATTTTGCAAAACGTCGCAATGTCTGCAGGCGTTCCGATGATTTCGCCTTCGGCAACATCACCTGCCTTCACAACAACCGAATCAAACGGCCTGTTTTACCGCACCTCCCCGTCTGATGCGCGTCAGGGCGAGATTCTGGCAGGTATCGTGATGGAACGCGGCTTTGATCAGGTCGCGCTGACCTATACCAACAACGATTATGGGTCCGGCTTTGCCAACGCATTCGAGGAATCTTTTGTGGCGGCAGGCGGCACCATCACGTCAAAAGTGGCGCATGAAGAAGCCAAGGGCGATTATTCCGCAGAAGTCGGCCAGCTTGCGGCAGCCGGTGGCGATGCGCTGGTCGTTCTGGGCTATGTTGATGGCGGCGGGTCCATGCTGCGCACGGCCTATGAACTGGGCGCATTCGAAAGCTTCTTCATGGGCGATGGCATGTATGGCGATGAACTGGTCTCGGCTGTTGGCGAAGCGCTGGAAGGCACCATTGGCACCATTCCATGGGCGTCTGGCGAAGGCGCGGATATCTTCCAGCAAATCGCCGAAGCGGCGGGCGTGAATGCATCCTCCAGCTACACCCGCGAAAGCTATGACGCAGCGGCGCTGCTGGCACTGGCGGCACAGGCTGCAGGCGAAGCAACCCCCGAAGGCATTGCGGCAAACATTCTGAATGTCGCCAATGAACCGGGCGAGCTGATCTTGCCGGGTGAACTGGCCAAAGGTCTGCAAATTCTGGCGGATGGCGGTGAAATCAACTATGTCGGCGCAACGAATGTTGAACTGGTCGGTCCCGGCGAAGCGGCGGGCAGCTACCGCGAGTATATCGTCGAAGGCGGCGAATACGTGACAGTTACGTTCCACTAAACACGAAACGGGTCCGGAAGGATCCAGCGGCCCGAGGCGACCCCTCGGGCCGTTTTTCCGATACTACCGAAAAACATGTGTGGCGGAAAACAGATGTGGCGGACAGGGAGTAACACATATGGCCATGATCCGGGTCGAAAACCTGCACAAACATTTTGGCGGGTTTCATGCCGTTGACGGGGCGTCACTGGAAATTGAAAAAGGGTCCATCACCGGATTGATCGGCCCGAACGGCGCGGGGAAAACCACGCTGTTCAATGTGATTGCCGGTGTGCTGCCGCCCACATCGGGGCGCGTGCTGATGGAAGGCGAGGATATCACCGGCCTGCCCCCGCATGAGTTGTTTGCCAAGGGCCTGCTGCGCACCTTCCAGATTGCGCATGAATTCCATTCGATGACTGTGCGCGAAAACCTGATGATGGTGCCCCCCGGTCAGGCCGGTGAAAACCTGTGGTCGGTCTGGTTTCACAATGCCCGCGTGCGCGAAGAAGAACGCCGCATTCGCGCGCGTGCCGATGAGGTGCTGGAATTTTTGACCATCGACCATATTGCCGATGAAAAGGCAGGGCAGATTTCAGGTGGCCAGAAAAAGCTGCTGGAACTGGGCCGCACCATGATGACAGACGCGCGCATCGTGTTCCTGGACGAAGTCGGCGCAGGCGTGAACCGCACGCTTCTGAACACGATTGCCGACGCGATTGTGCGGTTGAACAAGGAACAGGGCTATACATTCGTTGTCATCGAACATGACATGGATTTTATCGGGCGCATTTGCGACCCGGTGATTTGCATGGCCGAAGGCAAGGTTCTGGCGCAAGGCACGCTGGATCAGATCAAGTCGAATGAACAGGTGATCGAGGCCTATCTGGGCACGGGCCTGAAGAACAAGGTCAAAGCCGAGGAGGGCGCGCTGTGAAGAAACGCTGCGCCAACAGAATGAGTATTTGGGGCAAGATGAAACATGCAAAGGGTTCGGCCCATGGATAAGCCGGTTCTGATAGGGGATGCCATGACCGGCGGCTATGGCGGGGCGGATATTTTGCATGACTGCACCATCGCGGTGGACAAGGGCCAGATTGCGGTGATTGTTGGCCCCAATGGCGCGGGAAAATCCACAGCCATGAAGGCCGTGTTTGGCATGTTGAAACTGCGCAAGGGGGCTGTGCGTCTGAATGGCGAGGATATCACCGCCCTGACGCCGCAGGCCCGCGTTGCCAAAGGCATGGGGTTTGTGCCGCAGACCAGCAATATCTTTCCATCCATGAGCGTAGAAGAGAATCTGGAAATGGGTGCGTTCATCCGCCGCGACGATTTTCAGGAAACGATTGAACAGGTGTATGAGCTGTTTCCCATCCTGCGCGACAAGCGCCGACAGGCGGCGGGTGAGTTGTCGGGCGGGCAGCGCCAACAGGTGGCGGTGGGGCGGGCACTGATGACCAAACCCAGTGTCCTGATGCTGGACGAACCCACGGCAGGGGTCAGCCCCATTGTGATGGATGAGTTGTTCGACCGCATCATCGAGATTGCGCGCAGTGGCATTTCCATTCTGATGGTGGAACAGAACGCGCGGCAAGCCCTTGAAATAGCTGATAAAGGCTATGTTCTGGTGCAAGGCGCCAACCGCTATACCGACACAGGGCGCGCGCTTCTGGCCGACCCGGATGTGCGCAAAAGCTTCTTGGGGGGGTGATCAGGATGGAACCGTTAAACGCGCTTGTCAGTGTCACAAATTTCATGCTGATCCCGGCGCTTGCCTATGGCAGCCAGCTGGCACTTGGGGCGCTGGGGATCACGCTGATTTATTCGATCCTGCGCTTTGCGCATTTTGCACATGGCGATACCATGGCGTTGGGAACGGCGGCGGTCATCGGGGGCACCTTCTTTTTGCAGGCGCAAGGTGTCAGCATTGCCCCGCTGCCCACCGCGGTGCTGGCCATCCCGTTCGGGATGGTGGTTTTGATTGGGTATCTGCTGATCGCCGACCGTCTGGTGTATCGCTATTACCGGAAGGTCAAGGCCAAACCGATGATCTTCGTCATGGCTTCGCTTGGGGTCATGTTTGTGACAAATGGCATTACGCGGCTGTTCATGGGGGTCGGTGAAACCCGTTTTGAGGATGGCGAGCGGTTCATCTTCTCGGTCCGGGATTTCCGCGATTTCACCGGACTGGCCGAAGGGATGGCGTTACGCAATGCGCAGGCGCTGACCATCATCACGGCCCTGATCGGCATGGTGGTGTTGTTTTGGTTCCTGAACCGCACACGGGCGGGAAAATCCATGCGCGCCTATTCCGATAACGAGGATCTGGCGCTGCTGTCAGGGATCAACCCTGAACGTGTGGTCATCATTACATGGGTGATTACCGGTATGCTGCTGGTGACTGCAGGCACGCTTTACGGGCTGGACAAGGGGTTTCGCCCCTTCAACTATTTCCAGCTGCTGCTGCCCATGTTCGCCGCGGCCATTCTGGGGGGGCTTGGGTCGCCTGTGGGGGCCATTGTGGGCGCCTATATCGTGGCCTTCGCGGAAATGGGCATAACCTATGCATGGCGACGGGTGTTCAGCTACCTGATGCCCGAAGGGCTGGAGCCGACATCCATGATGCAGCTGTTGCCAGTGGATTATAAGTTTGCCGTCACCTTCGCAATTCTGGTGATTGTGCTGTTGTTCCGGCCAACAGGTATTTTCAAGGGGAAAGTGCTATGAACCTGAGCGCGCGCGATCTGGGTCTGTTTGCGCTGATGGGGGCTGTTCTGGCGATGGTCGGCCTGTTCCAAAGCTGGCAACTGGCCATAACCATTCTGAACATGAGCCTGATTTCCGCCATCATGGCGCTGGGTGTGAACATGCAATGGGGCTATGCAGGCCTGTTCAATGTGGGGGTCGTGGGGTTTACCGCTGTGGGCGGGTTGGCCGTGGTTCTGGTGGCACAGCCGCCAGTGCCGGAAGCGTGGGCCGCAGGGGGGCTTGGCATTTTGCTGGGGCTGATGCTGGGGGTGGCAACCATTCTGGCGGCCATTGCCGTATACAAACGCATGACACCCGGCAAGCTGCGCGGTGCGGCCATTGCTGGCGTTCTGGCGGTTGGGTATTTGCTGACAAGCTATGTGTTCGGCCCGGCCAAAAGTGCTGTGCAAGCCGTCAATCCGGCATCCGAGGGGTATTTGGGCGGGTTGAACATGCCCGTTATTCTGGCATGGCCTGTTGGCGCGGTGTTTGCTGCGGGGGTTGCGTGGCTGGTGGGCAAGGTCAGTCTGGGCCTGCGGTCGGACTATCTGGCCATTGCCACATTGGGCATATCGGAAATCGTCATTGCCGTGATGAAACATGAGCGCTGGCTGGCGCGCGGGGTTAATAATGTGACCGGGATTGACCGCCCCGTGCCCCGCCCGGTGGATTTGCAACCGCAACCTTGGGTGCAATCGCTGGCCGAAACACTGGGCTGGAATGTGTCGCAAACTGCTTCTGTCCTCTCGGGGTTGGGATATGCGGGCTTGTTCATTCTTGTGCTGGCGCTGCTGATGTGGCTTGCGGAACGGGCGCTGAATTCCCCATGGGGCCGCATGATGCGCGCCATCCGCGACAATGAAGTGTCAGCGCGTGCCATGGGCAAGAATGTCACCAAACGACACCTGAATATTTTTGTGCTAGGGTCGGCTGTCTGCGGGTTGGCCGGCGCCATGATGGTGTCCATGGACGGGCAGCTTACGCCGGGCAGCTATGAGCCGCTGCGCTTTACCTTCCTGATCTGGGTGATGGTGATTGTCGGCGGGTCAGGCAATAACTGGGGGGCTGTTCTGGGCGCGTTCGTGATATGGTTCCTGTGGGTGCAGGTGGAACCGGCGGGGCGGTGGTTCATGGAAGTGGTGACATCGGGCATGGCGGACGGGTCCGACCTGAAACAGCATTTGCTGGGGTCTGCGGCCTATATGCGGCTTCTGACCATGGGGGTGGCGCTGCTGCTGATGCTGCGCTTTGCGCCGCGTGGCCTGATACCGGAACGCTGATGCACGCGCCTTGCGCCATAGTGCTGCCCGCCGCCGGGCTGGCGCGGCGCATGCGTGGCGGGGACAAGCTGCTGGAGCAGATCGAGGGCCAGGCCCTGTTGCGCCATGTGGCCCAACGGGCCTTGCAGGCCAGCGCGCATGTGGCCGTGACCCTGCGGGTGGGGGCAGCGCAGCGCGCGGCTGTGCTTGCGGGGCTGCCCGTGACGGTCCTGAGTGTTCCCGATGCGGATGAAGGTATGGCGGCCAGCCTGCGGGTGGCCGCAAACTGGGGGCTGGCTGCGCCGGTGGATGCCCTGATGATTGCCCTGCCCGATATGCCCGATATCACATCTGATGATTTCCGCACCCTGATCGCGGCGCAGCAGGCCCGGCCTGATGACTGCCTGCGCGCCGCCACATCCGACAACCGCCCCGGTCATCCGGTGATTGTGCCACGGGCGCTGTTGCGCGATATGCTGGCCCTTGCGGGCGATCAAGGGGCGCGCGATATTCTACGCGCCCATCCCCCGCGACTGCACCCGTTGGAGGGCATGCGCGCGCTGACCGATCTGGACACACCGGAAGACTGGCAGGCATGGCGCAAGGCCCAGTCCTGAAATACTCAGCCCGTCCCCAAGCGCGCCTTGTTCAGCGCCAGCCAATAGGCGGACTGAATCAGCGGTCCGTTGCGCACCTCACCACTGACAATCAGCGCCATCAATTGCGCAAAAGGAATGACATGACTGCGGATATCCTCGGCCTCGGCGGCCAGTCCTGACACACCTTCATTGTCGCGCGACAGGTCACACAGCGCGACATAGGAATACAGATATTCGGAAATCGCGCCGGGTGACGGATAAAACGCCCCAACTGGCAAAAGCGCATCGTGGCGCACGACAAGCCGCGCTTCTTCCTGTGTTTCGCGCAAGGCCGCTTCTTCGGGCGTTTCGCCTGCATCAATGCGCCCGGCAATGGGTTCCAGCGACCAGCAATTCACATCGCCCCGGATATACGGCCCATACCGGAACTGTTCGATAATCAACACCAGATCCAGCACAGGGTCATAGGGCAGCAATGTGACAGCATCGCTCATGACGAAACCCGCGCGCCGGATCAGTCCGCTTGCGCGGCCATCAAAGCGCTGGAAGGTCAGGTCATCGACCTGCACGCCAAAGAAATACGCATAAGGCTGCATGCGCTGTTGGGACACCACATCATCGCGGTTCCAGTTTCCGCGCAGGGTTGCGGGCTGCACGTCACGGGCGGCGCGCAATTGTGACGCCGCATGCGCAAGCAACATCGGGTAGCGCACCTTCAGCGCCTCGGGGCCGTAAACAGCGCGCAGGGCGAACACTTCGCGCGCGGCCAAAACTGCGGCTTCGGCATGACGCGCGCACCAGCGCGAAAACGACCACGGCGCGCATATCTCGGGCGGCGCGTCAGGGGCGCGGTATATCTGCGCCTGAACCGCCGCCCCGTCGCACAGCACTGTCACTGTGTCGCGGGCATAATCAAATAGCCCTTCGTAAAAATCCAGTCTGGCGCGCGTGGCATCATCAAGGGCCACCAAAACCCCGTCAACTTGCGCATCATGGCTGTTGGCAAGGGCCGGATAGCCCGACTGATCAACCAGCGCGGCCCCCGGCAGGACAGCTGCCTGTCCCACATGCGCCGCGCCCAGCACCACAGCGCGCAAACCGTCATGACGCAAGGGGCCAAACAGGAATATATGCGTTGTCATCGATCAAACCGCCGTGCTTCTGCCCAACGAAAAACAATGGTCAGGGCAATTCCGCATATAACCGTCATTCCCCCCAGAAGCAGCAGGAAATCTGTGTCTGACATCCGGCGCAAATGATCCAGACATGCCCCGACAAAGCCAAGAAACGCCCCTTCCAGACTGGAATAGCGCATTCGATACCCCTGCCAGAACACATGATAACTGCCAAACAGCGCCAAGGCCAAGAAAAGCGTCAGGATAACACCCTGTAATGTCTGGAATATTGACTGCAAAACATTCGCGGAAACATGCCTGCCCACATACCGCCACCCCACAAGCGCCGCGATGGCGGCCAGATACAGGCTGCCATCCATGCGTCGGGGGGGGTGGTCATACAGCAGCACATACCGCTCGCCTGCATAAAAAGCGAGGGCGGCGAACAAGACCGCTGCGGCCAGTCTGGTCAGTGTGGGCATATAGGGTCATCCGGTGTCATACCAGACCTTACTACGTGGTGTTCATGCGCTTCACAACCACGCGGCTGGCGCATCCGATCAGCTTTTGTCCGGGCGTTGCAAGACCAGCTGCGTGACATCGCAACTACCAGAGCGAAACGCCCCTGCGCAGGATGTCAGATAGAATTCCCACATCCGGCGAAAGCGCGCGTCATATCCAAGGGCCGAAATCCGGGGCCATTGTTCAGTGAAGCTATGGTGCCACCGGCGCAGGGTTTCGGAATAGCTGGCGCCGAAATCATGGGTGTCGATATAGGCCAAGCCACTGCTTTCAGCCACTTTGCGAACCGGGCCGGGCGCGCCCAGCATACCACCGGGGAATATATACTTTTGAATAAAATCAACGTGTTTTCGATAAAACTTAAACCTGTCATCCGGCACCATGATAATCTGAATAACCGCCTTTGCGCCTGGTTTCAGCAAGTCATGCACGGATTTGAAATAGGCGGGCCAATACGCCTCGCCCACGGCCTCGAACATTTCGATTGACGCGATGGCGTCATACTGGCCGCGCGTGTCGCGGTAATCCTGCAGGCGGATATCCACGCGATCCTGCACTCCGGCGGCTTGCATACGCGCCACAGCGTAATCATGCTGCGCCTGCGAAATGGTCAGGCCCGTCACCTTCAGCCCGCGTTTGACGGCGGCATATTCGGCAAATCCGCCCCAGCCGCAGCCAATTTCCAGCACGCTGTCACCGGGCTTCACGCCCATTCTGTCCACCATGGCGGCATATTTCGCTTCTTGCGCGGCTTCCAGACTTTCCTGCCCTGTCTGAAACAGAGCCGAAGAATAGGTCATGCTGTCATCAAGCCACAGCTTGTAAAAATCATTTCCAAGATCATAGTGATAGGCGATGTTTTTGCGTGCCTGCGTTTTGGAATTGCTGCGCAGCCAATGGCGCACACGTTCCATGGCGCGCACCAGTTTCATGGGCAGCACTTCGTCATAAAGCGACGGGTTGTCGTCATTGATCAGGTCCATGAACGCCTGCAGGTCAGGCGTGCTCCAGCCGCCTTCCATGTAGCTTTCGGAAAACCCGATATCCCCCTCGCGCACAAGCCGCGCGAACAGGTCCGCGTCATGCACAGTGATCGCAGCATGAAAGCCCGGCAACTTGCCCTGAAAACGGAAAATCCGGCCATCTGGCAAGGTGACATCCAACCGGCCCTTGTTCAACCGCGCGGCCATTGCATGGGCAGCACCAAAAAACCGCGGCAAGTTTTCCTGATTATCAAGTGTTGTCAGAACCTGTGGTATCATGGTGTCGCATGATATTGTATCATCGCGCATTGGCAATACGATCCTTGTCCCTGTGGTATTTTCAAGAGTTTTTGTTGTGCTGATAGGCGTCCAGCGCCCTGTTGCGCCCTGTTGCCAGATCAACCAGCGGGGCGGGGCGCGTGTCATTGGGGCTCAGGCCCCAGGCGCGCGGGCAGGCCTCAAAAAACGATGTGGCCGTGGGCGGCGGGGTGCGGCTTAGTTCGGCAATCCACGCCTTGCGGTAGCGTTGATGCGAATCGAATTTCTGCGCCTGTGTATCGGGGTTGAAAATTCTGAAATAGGGGGCGGCATCGGGGCCGGACCCTGCCACCCATTGCCACCCCATGGCATTGGCGGCCGGGTCCCAGTCAACAAGGCATTGCGCGAACCAGTCCAGCCCAACGCGCCAATGCACCAGCATGTGTTTTGTCAGATAGGACGCCACCAGCATACGCGCGCGGTTATGCATGCGGCCGGTCACATACATTTCGCGCATCGCTGCATCGACCACGTCAATGCCTGTGCGCCCCTGTTTCCAGCGCAGCACATCTGCGCTGTCGCCATTGCCCCACGGGAACCTGTCCCACCCGTCGCGCCAGTTGCTATGGGTTATGTGGGGTGTATGGAACACAAGGTGATAGGCGAATTCGCGCCAGACCAGTTCCTTCAGGAAATGCTCGGCGCCGGGGTTTCCAGCGTCCAGCGCATGCCGCCCGGCATGCCACAACGCGACCGGGCTGATTTCACCATAGGTCAGATTCTCGGACAGGCCCGAACAGGCGTCCTGATCCAGGAAATCCCGCTTCTCCTTGTAGTGTGCAATAGTGCTGGCGATGAACCTGTCCAGCCGCGCGCGGGCCGCATCCTCGCCAATCCGCAGATGTGGCAGCACCACAGCCGCGCCACGATTCATAGCGCGCCCCATCCCCCAATCTGCCAGCGTGTCGCTGGCAGGCCAGGTTTCGGGCGGGTGTATCTGGTCGGGCGCGGCCAGATGCGGCGCAACATCCAGGTCTTTGACCGCACGCCAGAACGGGGAATAAACCTGATAGAACTTGCCCTGCCCTGTTTGCACCTGCCAGGGTTCAAACAGCAGATGTCCGGGAAAACTTCGGGCTTCGGTCCCGTTGTCGCGCAATGCCTGTTTCACTGCCTTGTCGCGTTCAACCTGCGTGGGGTCATATTGGCGCCCCCACCAAACCGCTGATGCGCCTGTCTGCCTGACCAGATCGCGCAGCACCTCAACCGCATCCCCTTTGCGCAGGATCAGCCGCGCGCCGATACGTTCCAGATTTCTGGCAAATTCCTCCAGCCCCAGCCCAAGGCGCCATCTGGGCGCTGCGCCCAAACCTTCTACAAGACTGTCATAAATGAATACCGCAATCACCGGCCGCCCCGATGACACAGCCGCGTGTAGCGCGGGATTATCAGCCAGACGCAAATCCCGCCGAACCCACCAGATAACAGGGGAAATCTGTGTCACGTTTCCTCAAGCTTCATCTTGCTAAAAATACTCATATCACCACGCGGGAGCGTTCTTCCCTTCCGGCCCTTACAAAACCTGATCTAGCGCCAGAATTAATGCGTCAAGATCATCGGGGGTGGTATAATGAACAAATGACAGCCGCAGAACACCCCTTGCGGGATCAATCTGAAGGGCTTGCAACGCACGGTTGGCATAGAAGCTGCCGCCGCCCGCCATGATACCCAGCGCGCCAAGCGCCTGCGCCAGATCGCCCCCCGCCCGCGCATGTTCCAGCGCCACAGTGGGCGCGCGGGCATCCGCCGCCTGTGGGCCGATCAGGCGCAGGTCGTTACGGCCGCTTACATACTCCAGCAAGGGGCGCAGCAGCACCGTTTCATGCGCGCGCATCATGTCATGCACCTGCCCCATACGTGTGGCGGCATCCGGCTGTGGACCTGTGCCAAAATGATGGGCATGCAGCGCATCGAAATAATCGGCCATGCCCGCGCAGGCGGCAATCTGGGCATGGTCCGGCCCTGCGGGGGTAAGCCGTTTATAAAGCGTGTCAGCGTTGAAATAATGCGCCTGATTGGGCAATTGCAGGCCCAGCTCACGCCGCACCACCATAAGGCCCTGATGTGGCCCATAAGTCTTATAGGCGGAAAACAAATATATATCGGCCCCCAGCGCCCCCACATCAGGCAAGCCATGCGGGGCATAGGACACCCCGTCCACGCAGGACCAGATTGCCTGTTGCCTTAGGGCCGCGCAGAGTTGCGCGACAGGATTGATTTCACCCACGATGTTGGAACAATGGGGAAAACACACCAGCCGCACCTTGTCATCAATCAAGCGCCACAGCGCGTCAGGGTCCAGATGGCCGCTGGCCGGATCGATCTGCCATTCGCGCACGTCAATTCCCCGCGCGGCCAGACGCCGCCATGGGCCTGAATTGGCCTCATGGTCTTGATTGGTGACGATAACGGCATCCCCCGGCGACAGCATTTCGCCAAAGGCTTGGGCCAGAACATAGGTGTTTGCAGTGCTTGAGGGTCCGAAACTCAACTCATCGGTGTCGACACCCATCATTGCGGCCAGCCGGGTGCGCGCTTCGTCCATTTCAGCGCCCGCAAGGCGCGACGCCGCATAGGCACCATAGGGCTGAACCTTGCGTTGCGTATAATAGCGAAACAGCCGGTCAATCACTGGCTTGCAGGTATAGGACCCGCCCGCATTTTCAAAAAAGCGCTGCCCCGCCAGTTCAGGCTGCTCAAAGGCGGGGAACATGGCGCGCACAAAATCAAGGTCCAGAACAGGCAAGGTCATGTGGGGGCTTTCTTTCTTCCGGCTGTTGGCGTCACTTTGCGTTGGCAATGCGCCGGGCACAACCCGTTGCGTGGGGGGGGTGGACAAAACGTCCCCCACCCCAAAGCTAGCCTGCGCCCAGAATTACCCGGACATAGTGCTGCGTTTCCGCAAAGGGCGGGATGCCGCCATGCGCCTCGACCGCGCCGGGCCCTGCGTTATAGGCCGCAAGCGCCAGCCGCCAATCCCCGAACTTGTCATACATCATGCGCAGATACCGCGCGCCGCCATCCAGGTTCTGTTGCGGGTCGTGGGGGTCCACACGCAGCATTTGCGCCGTTGCCGGCATAAGCTGCGCAAGCCCGATCGCCCCCTTATGCGACACAGCCGCCGCGTTCCAGCGGCTTTCCTGATGGACAAGGCGCAAAAACAGGTCTTCGGGTATATTGTGCCTGCGTGCCGCGCTGCGGGCAATTTCGGCAAATGCGCCCGCATCCGGGCCGGAATACCGCGGAATAACGGGGTCATCGCGGGACTGGTCGCGGGCATTTGGCAATAACCGCACCGACGCCGAATATTGCTGCGACAAGCGCCCATCGATCACGCGCGCCGCGCGCGACACCACATCTGACCGCCCCGCGCTGTCATTGCCGCGCGACAAGCTAAGCCCCTGCCCCAACCCGCTGGACGGGGCAAACGCAACAAGGGCCGCAAGGCCGGATGTAAACAATATCGCACGCATCATCGCAGTAGATACTGCAAATCCCGCAACAGCACTATCCCAAAATGACCACCCTGCCCCTGCTCGCACAGGCTTCTTTTTGCTGCCGGTCCGCGAAAGACCCGGATTCCCTGCTTTACGCCGCGCGACCAATGAGGGAAAACAGCGTTTGACAGCAAATGCAGATTCTAGAACACGCAGGGGGCAAAAATGGCTGGATCGGTGAACAAGGTAATACTGGTTGGCAATCTGGGGCGCGATCCGGAAGTGCGCACATTCCCTGATGGCGGCAAAATCTGCAACCTGCGCATTGCCACATCCGAACGCTGGCGCGACCGCGCGTCGGGCGAACAGCGCGAACGCACCGAATGGCACAATGTCGTGCTGCGCGGCGACGGGCTGGTGCGCGTGGCCGAGCAGTATTTGCGCAAAGGGTCGAAAATCTATGTGGAAGGCACGCTGCAAACCCGCAAATGGCAGGACCAAAGCGGTCAGGACCGCTATTCCACTGATGTGGTGGTCGCGGGCATGGGCGGCACATTGACCATGCTTGACGGGCGCGGCGACGGGGGCGGCGGGTCTGGCGGCGGCGCTGCAGGTGGTGGCGGTGGCGGGGGCTATGACCGCGATCAGGGCTATGGGGCCAGCTATGGCGGGTCTGGCAGTTCCGCACCTTCCGGCCCGTCCGACATGGATGATGAAATTCCGTTCTAAGCCCCGCTTGACGGGTCCGGCGTCTTGGGGTAACGAGACGCCATTGCGGGTGTAGCTCAATGGTAGAGCGAGAGCTTCCCAAGCTCCAGACGAGGGTTCGATTCCCTTCACCCGCTCCATCCCACATTGTCACGCTGGCACCGTGCATAAACTGCGCCGCGCAAGGATGGCACAGTTTCAGGGGCCGGATTGGCCAGACGAAGGGGCGGTTATGGTATCTTCTTCCTTCAACGGGGTGCGTGGCTGGGTTTTTGACCTTGATAATACACTGTATCCCCCCGAAATCCGGCTGTTCGACCAAATTGAGAAGCGCATGGTCGCCTTCGTCATGCAGGAATTGAAGGTGGATCATGCCGCAGCCAACCAGTTGCGGCGCGACTACTGGGCCACATATGGCACCACCTTGGCGGGGTTGATGCGCAAGCATGACATGGACCCTGTGCGCTATCTGCAAGATGTGCATGACATTGATTTTTCCGTGATCGCGCCGGACCCTGAGCTGCGCAACCGGATATCCAACCTGCCGGGCCGAAAAATCGTCTATACCAACGGGTCCCGCGGCTATGCCCACAAGGTGCTGGAAGCGCGCGGGCTGGCGGGCATTTTTGACGCGGTGTATGGGGTTGAGAATGCCAATTACCAGCCCAAACCCGAACGTGCGGCCTTTGAACATGTGTTCGGCCTTGACGGGCTGGACATCAGCACCGCAGCCATGTTCGAAGATGACCCCCGCAACCTTGCTGCGCCCTATGCAATGGGAATGCGCACCGTGCATGTCGCGCCTGCCCCCCATGACGCGCCGTTCATTCACCATCATACGGACAACCTGACGGGCTTTCTGGCACAATTGTCCTGACGGGCCGTGCAGGTCCGGCGCGGCAACATGCCACGCTGCATTGCAGCGCAATAAAAACTATGTCCCCGGTAAACCAATACCGGAGATAGTGAATATGACAATGACCGCCACCCAACCCGCCCAATCCGCGACATTCCTGAAAAACGAGCCTTGGGGCATTTGGGCGGGCGTGCTGTTTGTGATTGCCACATTGGTGACCGCCACTGTGACGATGGGCTTGCCCGGTCTGGTGCTGGTCATGGTGCCGGCCGCGTTGGGGATGTTGGTCTTGTTGTGCTTCATCGTCTTTGGCTGACAGGTGCGGCGCAACACAATTTCTGCCTGCATCCTTTGGCCGCATTGCACTTGCGCGTCACAACGTTAATGTCTGTCCCTGATTGAATATTGGGGACAAGGCATGCGCGAAACATTCGACATTGTGGTTTCTGGTGGCGGAATTGCCGGATTGACGGCTGCCGCCGCCTTCGGGTCGCAGGGTTACCATGTGCTGTGTGTGGACCCCACCCCCCCCATCATGGCCGAGGCCGACCCCGCATCCGACCTGCGCACAACGGCCTTCTTGCAGCCCTCTGTCAGGGTGCTGGAACTGGCGGGGCTTTGGCCGCGCTTTGCCGCGCATGCAACCCCGCTTCAGGTGATGCGTATTGTTGATGCGGGCGGCGAAACCCATGAACCCCGCGTCAGCCATGACTTCAACGCAGCTGATATTTCAGACCAACCCTTTGGCTGGAACCTGCCCAACTGGCTTTTGCGGCGCGAATGCGTGGCCAGATTGCAGGACTTGCCCAATGTCACCTTCCGCCCCGGCATTGGCACCAAATCCCTGACCACACGCGAAACTGCCGCCCTGATTGGCCTGACAGATGGCACCATGGTTGCGGCAAAACTGCTGATTGCGGCGGACGGGCGCAATTCGCCCATGCGCGCGGCCTTGGATATCGGGGTGCGAACAACGCGCTTTGGGCAAAAGGCGCTGGCCTTTGCCGTGACGCACCCTGTTGCGCATGACAATGTATCGACTGAAATTCACCGCTCTGGCGGGCCGTTTACGCTGGTGCCGCTGCCCGACCGGGACGGCACGCCCTGTTCAGCCGTCGTCTGGATGGAAACCGGACCAGAGGTGGCCCGTCTGGCCGCCTTGCCAGAAGACGCATTCGCGGCCGAGATGAACCTGCGGTCCTGTGGGGTGTTGGGGCAATTGCATCTGGTGACCCGCCGGACAGTATGGCCAATCATCAGCCAGATTGCCGAGCGATTTTATGGCGAACGCACGGCATTGATGGCCGAAGCGGCCCATGTCGTGCCCCCGATTGGTGCGCAGGGGTTGAACATGTCACTGGCCGATCTGACAGCATTGGTGGACATTGCCACCCCCGAAACGCTGGGGTCACCCAAAATGCTGCGCGCCTATCACAACCGGCGCTACCCTGATGTCGCCTTGCGCGTGGCCGGTGTGGGCCTGCTGAACCGCGCGTCCATGATTGACGCCCGGCCCTTGCGCGACATGCGCGCGAAAATGCTGGATGCGATGTATTCAACGGCCCCCGTGCGGCACACGCTCATGAAAATGGGCATCGGCGTCAGGCAGTGACGCGCAGCCCTTTTGTGCGGGCGCAATGCTGCGCAAGTCCGGCGCTGATGGCCGCGTTCATCAAGTGGTATGTCGGGCTTGCGGGAATGTGGCGAACTATGCCTTGAACTGCGGCCCGGCACTGCCTATCTTCGGGGTTGGCAGGTGCTGCTCTTCTCGTGCGTAGCCCTTTTCCAGTGGCCCATAAGCAACTCCGAGGGAGCTGGCTCTGGCATGGTCCTGGCCATGTTATCTGGCGCCCACCTGAACACTCAGGCTCTCGGGAAATTCACGCCACCACGGTCGCTGCGGGCCTGCCACCTACCGCGCGCGCATGACACCTGACGGTGTGGGCTGTTTATACCGAACTGATCGCGCTCGAAATGTGTTATTTCACCGAAATACGAACTGGCACAGGGTCAGTATGGCGCACGCCATCGCCGCCATGGTCATCATCATCGTCATCATCTTCAAACCCCATCCGCATGATTCGAATGGCAAATTGCACGCCAGCAAATACCAGCCCATTGAAGAAGAAGATCAGAAACAACCCCAATAGCCCGTCACTGGACCCGAAAACCAGACGTTGCAGGTTGCCGATGTTGAAATAGATCAGGATCGCGGTGAACACCGCCGACAGGCCAAACCCTATCGCCACCTGCTGGATATAGACCTTGATAAGCTTGGGCATGATGTGTTCCTGACCTTATTATATTCAATGATAGGCATGCAATGCGCAAAAACAAGGGACTTGTTGCGCGCCAGACCAATTGTCGCGGATAGGTGCCGATCAGCGCGTGCCATAGCGCTTGCCCCCGCTGCTGATAGCCCCTATCCACCGGATATGCGCATTCTGAACAACATTGTCACGGATCGCGGGTCCAGATATGCCGTGTCCGGCGGTCCCTGCCGCGACAATGACGACGCACGCAATTTCGTGGCCCTGCTGAAACAGGATCGCAAATTCGCCAGGGCCACCCACCACAGCTGGGCCCTGATCTGTGCCGATGGCCCCCTGAAAAGCGATGACGGCGAGGCGGGGGCGGGCCTGACCATCCTGCGCATGCTGGAACGTGAAGGGGTAAGGGACCACATAATCGTGGTTACACGCTGGTATGGCGGAAAACACCTTGGCGGGGACCGTTTTCGGCATGTGCAAACGGCTGTGCGGCATTATATGGCGCAGATGTAAAACGCGACCACCGCACCAACCAACTGCAATAACCGCAAGACAAGGCTACCTGCCCGTGATCCTGATTGAACATGGCCCCCAAGGCAAACCCGCGCTTTTCGATACGCCCACCCGCCTGCTGGTCGCATGGACGCCGCAAGACGTGCTGCGCGTCCTTGAACAGGCCGAAGCGGCACGCCGCGCCGGCGCATGGGTCGCGGGATACCTGAGCTATGAGGCAGGCCATGTTTTCGAGCCGCGCCTGCATGACTCGCTGAAGGTGGATCACGCGGCCCCGCTGGTGGTGCTTGGCGTCTATGACGCGCCACAGGCCCCCGATGCGTTTTTGCACCACGCAGCCGCCGCAGCCACCGATGCGCAGCTGGCCCCGTTGCAGCCGCTTGTCGAACGCGCCTGTTATGACGCGGCCTTTGCGCGGCTTCAGGACTATATCGAAGCGGGCGATTGTTATCAGATCAACCTGACCTTTCCGCTTGCTACAGAATTGCGTTCGGGCACGGGGCTGGGGCTATACGGGGCGCTGCGCGCGCAGCAATCTGTCGGGTTCGGGGCCTTCATTGATGCAGGGGTCGGCCCGGTCATCATCTCGCGCAGCCCGGAGCTGTTTTTCAGCGTCACCGACGGGGTGATCGAAAGCCGCCCCATGAAAGGCACAGCCCCCCGCAGCCCCGACCCTGTGCGCGATGCAGAATTGTTGCAAGAACTGCTGGACAGTGAAAAATCACAGGCCGAGAATTTGATGATCGTTGACCTGCTGCGCAATGACATTGCGCGCATATCGCGCGTTGGCACAGTGAAGGTGCCCGAACTGTTTGCCATCGACAGTTTCGCCACGGTCCACCAGATGAGCAGCCGCATTCAGGGCCATTTGCAAAACGGCGCCACCCTGCCCGACCTGATGGCGGCGCTGTTTCCCTGCGGGTCCATCACCGGGGCACCCAAGATTCGCGCAATGCAAATCATTGCGGAACTGGAACCCCATGCGCGCGGGGTATATTGCGGGGCACTTGGCTGGGCCGCCCCGTCTGGCGATCAATGCTGGTCTGTGGGAATACGGACCTTGCGCCTGTCGGGCGATGGCCAAATACTGGCGAATGTCGGCGGCGGCGTTGTGCGCGACAGCACAGCCGCAGGCGAATGGGAGGAAGCATTGTGGAAAGCACGCTATATGCAGGCGCTGATCACCCCGGCCTGAAACTGTTTGAAACCATGTATTGGGACGGCCACCGCATACGGCACTGGCCGCTTCATCTGGCGCGCCTGACTGCGGGTGCGCGCGCCTTGGGCTGGACCTGCCCCGAACCTGTCCTTCAAGGCCCCGCTCATCCGGCACGGCTGCGCTTGACACTGGATGCGCAGGGCAAGCTTGAACTGGAAACCCACCCGCTGCCACCACAGGCCACCCAATGGCGTGTCGGGCTGGCGGCTCAACGCCTGACATCCTCAGACCCGTGGTTGCGCATCAAATCCAGCCGCCGTGGCATATATGACAGCGCCCGCGCGTCGTTGCCGGATGGGCTGGATGAACTGATTTTTGTGAATGAACGCAATGAGGTCTGCGACGGCACCATCACGACAGTGTTTTTCGACAGGGGCGATGGCATGCGCACACCCCCTTTGTCATCGGGGCTACTGCCGGGCGTCTTGCGCAGTGCCATGAATTGCCCAGAGGAGGTTTTGCATCCCGAGGACCTGCCCAAGCTGCGTTTATGGGTTGGAAATGCACTGCGCGGCCTGATTGCCGCAACTTATGTGCCTGTTCCCAATCATTGAACTGGATGAATGGTCGGGGCGATAGGATTCGAACCTACGACCTACGGTACCCAAAACCGTCGCGCTACCAAGCTGCGCCACGCCCCGACTGAGGGCTATGTAACGAGGTTCCCCTCCCAAGAAAAGAGGCAATCTTGCCTTTGGCAGAAGAAACCGCATTGCATGGCGTCACGGGTCACAGGGCCATAGCGCGATAGCGTCATCAAGTCGCGGGTGGCGCAACTCTGACCCGATATCAATGCCCATTGAACGCGACAATCCGCCGTTGATTTCCAGCACCATCAGCACATTGTCCCCACCGGGAATCGGTGTTGTATCATGTGGAATGGCGTTGTGATGCACATGTGTGACAGCCCCTGTAGGATCGACAAAGATCATGTCCAGCGGAATCAATGTGTTGCGCATCCAGAAGGACGGGCTGGTGGGGGCCTCGAAAATGAACAGCATGCCTGCCGATCGCGGCAGCGTCTCGCGGTTCATCAGCCCCTGTGCGCGCAGGGCATCGGTATCTGCAATCTCGACGTTGAAACCGGCCTGCCCCCAATCACCGCGCATCTCCACGCGCGTATCCGAACATGCCGCTTGGGCCACGCCGCCAAGGACGGACAGCCCCAGCAAGACCACACCCAGAAGCAGGCCGCGCCGCAGCATCAGCTGTTCCCCACGGGGGTGGTCGCATGTGGCGGCTGGGACATGCCGGATTCCCAGGGTTCAATGGACACAGCCATTCGCCCGCGTTCGCCATCTGCAACGCGCATCGCCAATGCCTCGCCCGGTTGCAATTCCGCAAGCCCGGCACGGCGCAGCGTTTCCATATGCACAAACACATCTTCGGGTTTCCCGAAGATATTGGCAAACCCGAAGCCCTTGACCTTGTCAAACCACTTCACCCGCGCGGGTTCCAGCGGGATGGACATATCAACCGCCGGGGACAGATCGCCGCCCGCCGTGCGGGTTGCGTCTTCGCCTTCGGGGGGTAACACTTCCAGCACCTCAACAGTTTGCAACCCGCGCGTCGTTTTCTGCGCCTGTATCGTAATACGCGCCCCGTCACAGACAGAATTCAAGCCGAAGTTGCGTAACGCATTGGCATGCAACAAAATATCGGACCCTGCCTGTTCAGCAATGATGAACCCGAACCCTTTGCTGGGGTCAAACCATTTGACGACACCGGCGTATTTTTCTGTCGTTTCGTCAGGCGAAGTCATGTTTCTTGTTCCACATCATTTATCTTACGTCCAATACAGCATTTTCGACCAGGTGCCCCGCCAGTACGCCGGGGTATCATACTGTCACGCCACTGCCGATCAAGGCGATAGTCGTGTCACGGTCCATGCGGCGCCGGGCGTGGGTCTGAGCCATCGAAACCGGTCATGCAACCTGAAATCCCCATCTGCCCAAAACTCGATTTCCAGCGGTGTGATGCGATACCCCCCCCAAAACGGCGGGCGCGGCGGGTTTGGCCCAAGCCGCAGGGTCTGACGCGCCACTTCTGCCATCAGGTCCGTGCGTGCGCCCAAAGGCTGGGACTGACGCGACGCCCACGCGCCAAGTCGGCTTTTCAGCGACCGGGACGCGAAATAGGCGTCGGCCTCGGGGCCTTCGGCGCGCGCGGTGACCCCGCGAACCCTGATCTGACGACGCAAGGATTTCCAGTGCAGCACGAAGGCGGCCTTGCCAGCATGGTCAATCTCGCGCGCCTTGACGCTGCCGTAATTGGTGTAGAAGACAAAGCTGTCGTCCAGAATATCCTTCAGCAGGACCATTCGGACATTGGGCGATCCATCTGCATCTACAGTGGACAGCGCAATTGCGTTTGGGTCATTTGGTTCCACCGATTGTGCATCGGACAACCACGTCCTGGCCAGGGCGAAGGGGTCATCACCGGCAAAAATTCCACTACGCGTAGTCACGTTCCCTCCGTGCATAATCCAAAGGGGTATCAACGCATTGCGGTTGCGGCGCTTCGACATCCCTCCAAATTATGACCAAATCTAAATATGACTATGGTATTAATGACTCGGGCGAATAGCGCAACCCCTCGTGACGGGATTAGCCGTTTCAAATTGCGCACGCCCCTCAAATAATCTGCGGGCGCGCCTTAAACAGGCTGACTTGCGCGGCCCGTGCGCTTGGCCTAAAGCATGAAACAACAGCCTACCAGCAAGGAGCGACAGGACAATGGCACAACTGATGAGCGGCAAACGCGGCCTTATCATGGGGCTTGCGAATGACAAGTCCATCGCGTGGGGCATCGCCCGGGCGCTTGCCGAACACGGTGCCGAACTGGCATTTTCCTATCAGGGCGAAGCGCTGAAAAAACGGGTTTTGCCACTGGCCGAAAGCCTGGGAACCCCGCATCTGTTTGAATGCGACGTCACTGACATGGCGTCTGTGGACGGGGTGTTCGACGGGCTGGAGAAGCTTTGGGGCAAAATTGATTTCGTGGTTCACGCGATCGGATTCTCCGACAAGAACGAATTGCGCGGCCGATATGTTGACACGTCGCGCGACAATTTCAACATGACGATGGATATCTCGGTCTATTCATTCACTGCGGTATGCCAGCGCGCGGCCAAACTGATGCCAGAGGGCGGCAGCCTGCTGACCATGACCTATTACGGCGCAGAACAGGTCATGCCGCATTACAATGTTATGGGCGTGGCCAAGGCGGCGCTGGAAGCCTCGGTCAAGTATATCGCCGAGGATCTGGGCAAGGACGGCATCCGCTGCAACGCCATCAGCGCAGGCCCGATCAAGACGCTTGCGGCAAGTGGCATTGGTGATTTCCGCTATATCATGAAATGGAATGAACTGAATTCTCCCCTGCGCCGCAATGTCACGCAAGAAGAAGTCGGCAAGGCGGCGCTGTATCTGCTGTCAGACCTGGGGTCTGGCACGACGGGCGAGAATTTGCATGTCGATGCGGGATACCACGTTGTTGGCATGAAAGCAGTGGATGCGCCCGATATTGACGTTGTGACGGGCAAAAAGGACGCGCATTGACATGACGCTTGCGGCCTTTCTGGCATTTGCAGGGCTATCGCTGTTCGCCGCCATCAGCCCCGGCCCCGCTGTTGTGATGGCCGCGCGCACTGGCCTGCGCGAAGGGTTTAGAACAGGCGTTTTTCTGGCCGTGGGCATTGGCACGGGTGCGGTTTTCTGGGCCTCTGCCGCGCTGTTTGGTTTGGGCGTGATCTTTGCCGCTGCGCCTGCGCTGCTATGGGCGTTGAAAATCACAGGTGCGGCGTATCTGCTGTATCTGGGCTGGGGCATGTGGCGCAATGCACAGACCCCCTTGGATATGTCCCAAACCCGCGCCCTGCCCCGCACGCCCCTGTCCGCGTTCCGTCTGGGATTGCTGACACAACTGGCCAACCCGAAACCCGCAGTCATGTTCGCTGCCATCTTCCTTGGCACGGTGCCCCCACAAACGCCGCTTTGGGTGCTGGGGGCGCTGCTTGCAGTGGTGTTCCTGAATGAAACGCTGTGGACCACGGCTGTGGCGCGCGTCTTTGCCATGGACCGCACACGGGCACGATATATCTCGCTGAAAACCCTGATTGACCGGACCTTTGGCGGGCTGCTGGCCCTGCTGGGGGTCAAGATCGCCGCCACCTGAAAGGAAGACCCATGACCGACCGCCTGCCCCATGAAAAAGGCTTCCATATCAGCTGGGACCAGATCCACCGCGACAGCCGCGCGCTGGCGTGGCGGCTGGACAAGCAAGGCCCCGATGGCGGCCAATGGCGCGCTGTGGTGGCCATTACGCGCGGCGGCCTTGCGCCTGCGATGATCATCTCGCGCGAACTCGATATTCGCGTGGTTGATACGATCAGCGTCAAATCCTATGACCATCAGTCCCGCGATGCTGCCAAAGTGCTGAAATCCCCACAATCCGAGATGATGGGCGACGGCGAGGGTATTTTGATCATCGATGATCTGGTTGATACCGGCAAAACCCTTGAACTGGTCCGCCAGCTCTACCCTAAGGCGCATTTCGCCACAGTCTATGCCAAGCCCCAAGGGCGCGACATGGTCGACACTTTCATCACCGAAGTCAGTCAGGACACATGGATCTTTTTTCCGTGGGATATGGCCTTGCAATATGTCGAACCCTATCGCGGCGCCTAGAATGTGCTGCCCTTAAAGCATATCGCGCAAAAGTGGGAATCGGTTTTGCGCCAAAAGACATGCGACACGCTCTGACGGGCCGTCGCGTGACTTATGCGAACGCAGTATGCGCGCACAGCTTCTGAAAAAGCGCGGGTCTGGCGCGCGGGTTTGAAGGCAAACGACTGCGCGCGGCACGGGCGCAATGACAGGGTTCAGAACGCCCCGCGCGAATCCGGCGGCGGCCAGGGGCACTGGACATTCGGCGCGGTGTTCCCCCGCCCAGGAACCCGGCTTACGCCCCCTTCAATCTATACAGCGGCCAATATTGACGCCAATCCCTGCAAGAATCCCTGTCACGCCACAAACAATCCATGTGCGTTGACAGAGATATCTGCAGGAAACCGGAAGACACAGGACTATGCCGGAAGACCTTGGATGAACGCGTAGAAACAAGGGCTTAAAGGGCGTCTTGGGTGTGTCGCATAGTGATGTGCAATGTTTGCAGGAAAGCATGAAAACTGTACTTAAACCGCATATCAAGGCACCATGTGTCGCCCTTAAACAGCCCATTTAAGCCCTGTTTTATTGGGAATCACACCAGATAGGGCGCAAGGCGGACCTATTGGAACATGCACATAAGTATGCATGTTGTCGCAGCTATGTGCATGTTCAGCACAAGTCTTTGTTATTATAAGATAAAGGCAACGCAGCGGAACATCTAGAGGCCTGCCAAACATGCACGCAATTTACCTGGTTGGAGCAAGCTTTGTTAGTGGATCATCGCCGCGTGGCGTTGCAAAACCCATAGCCTACGAGGTGGCCATGAGGGCAAACGTTCGAAAGTTTCGACGACTACTTCAATCTCATGAGGCCGAGCATTGTCTAATACTACTCCAGTTGATCCATTCCAAATTGGCACGCATATGCCTTCATCTACCATCTCTGCGATAACTTGCTGGTCACCCGTTCGAAAGGCTTGGTCAAACTCGAATAGTGCCCCTAACCATTCGCATCCGTAGGTCGCGTCTGGTGCGTCGATGACTACGAATCGCTTGTGTTCATTCACCCCAGAGTAGGACGCGAATGCTGTCCCTGACATTAAAAGGGTGGCAGAAAGTAATAGTAACCTCACCGCTAACTCCGCGCTTAACTTAACTGGATCTCTGTGTTTTTTGATTGTCAGTCAACTGTTGTTGCCAGCACTTGCACACCGTCTGATCACATCCGACAAGTGGTATAGTAAATCCTTCATCAGCCGGCCTAATAACTTTGTCAGCGGCAACAGCTACTGCGCATGGGCATTCCTGCGGGCCTAGCCTTAGCTCCACCCATGGAAGAGCGCGCTTTGTGCGCTCCATCCGATTACGCTGCGCAGATAATTGAATTACGCGCATCGCCATGCCCACTGTTTCTGAAAATGGTTCGCGCCGTTTTTTTGGTATGCCCGTGAGCCGCTGATTTAGCGCATTAATCAAATTTTCGGGTGTTAAATTTTCATCGCGTCGCCAAAGAATCGACCATTTCAAAGCCAGCAATCTCTGGCTATGAGTTGTGTTTTCGGGATTTCTCAAGCCACGAAAGTGTGGTGGGCGCGGGCGTCCATCCGGACCTATTTCAATATCTGGCAGATGTTCCAGATTTGCTTTTTGTTTATTTTTGAACCAATGAAACATGACGATCATCCCCAAGTATGCCCTGACCAAACGATCTGGCCAAGGATATTTTCGCTGATGTCGTTCATGGCGTCGCCAATACGGTGCTCCGTCGGGTGTTTGGGGTTATCCGAGCGCAGTAGAAGGGCGGTGCTCGGAATGACTTCAATGCGTTTTATCCGTAATGTCTCGCCATCACGGAACGCGTATATCTGACCCGAGCGAATATGGCGTTTACGCCGGTCGATCATCACAAGATCACCATCATAGAGGCTGGGTTCCATACTGTCGCCACGTACATTGATGAGGACACTGTCGCCCGCAGAGATACCGTTCTGAGCAAGCCAGCGCTTCGAGAAAGCCAGATGGTCGATCGGCGGGCCATCAAAATTGATCATGCCGTTGCCTGCTTCGCCAACCGCGTCATAGCGCGCAACGGTGTCAAATTGTTCGCCCGCGACCGTAGTGGTTGGAGGAGCTCCAGCGCTTCGAGGCGGCCCGAAATAGAATTCAAGACCAAGGACTTCAGAAAGGCGCTGTAGCGCAGGAAGATTGTACCGCTTCTCGCCTTTGCGCTCCATTCGAAGGTTCTTGATAAGCGAAGGGTGACCAACGGCAAGCTTAGAGGCTGCCGCATCCGACAAGCCTTTTCGTTTTAGTGCCTCATCAATGGTCGTAAGAATCGGGTCCATCGAAGCACTTTAGCCACTAGCGGCTAATTCGTAAATAGTTAGCTTGTAGCGGCTTGACTTGTCGGGCCTGTAGTGGCTAACTATGAGCATGACACAGAGCAGTGCCCTCATAACCCTCGCAGAGACGCTGGCCGCCCATCAGGGCGTGACGCATTACGCGATCTCGATGCGCGCCCTAAAAAAGGGCGACTTCTTCAAAAAGCTGGTGGCGGGCGGAGATTGCCGTACTGCCACTGCAACCCGCGTTCTGAACTGGTTCCACAACAACTGGCCCGATGATCTTGCGTGGCCTTCGGATGTTCCGCGCCCCGATGCGCGCGCAAAGAAGCGGAGGATCGCGTGATGCGAAGCATAATCCGTGCGCTACGCAGTCTTGATGATCACTGGATCGGTGATCTGATCGGCGGGGTATGCCTTTTTGGCGCAATGATCCTGCTGGTGATCATAGCGGGGGTGCTGTCATGAGCCTGGTGGACAGCATGCTATCCGCTGAAGAGCGCTTCGGGCGTGTCCGCGAGACAGTTGCGCAACTGCGCAAGCCCGCATGTACCGGGTTCGCACGTACCCATCTGTCGCGCCGCCTGATTGATGATCTGGCACATCTGGAAGAGATCGGCGCGCTGGAGAGTGTGGCCGAGGTTCTGGGAGTGGCATTCGGAGGGCGGGTGTGATGGCAGAATATCGGGTTCAGAAGGTGCGCGATGCCTTTCTTGTGCTGAACGCCGAGGGGGAGCGCGTAGGCCCGTTCTGGACAAATGAACTGGCCGCAGAACGTGAACGGCAGCGGATGCAGGAGGCCTTCGATATACGCCTGAAGCGCGTGTTGCGGCCTTGTCTGTGCTGTGAAGCGCAGTTTCATTCGCAGGGCATCCATAACCGTCTTTGCGATGCGTGCAAGGCCCATGCGAACGCGCTTGGGCGCGAGATGACGGGGTAAGCCGTGATGCATGCAGCCCCCCTGACTTCACCCAGATTGCAGCGCGTATTGCAGCTGCTGCGTGACGGACGCCCGCATACGACGCGCGATATTGTGCGGCGCGCGCGGGTGATGGCGGTGAATGCCTGCATATCAGAACTGCGCCAGCATGGCGCTGAAATCACCTGCGCGGCCCAGATCGTGAATGGACAGCGGCGGTTTTACTACACGATGATCAAGGAACCGAAATGATGAAGACGCCTCGTCTTATGCAGATCGACCGCGTGTCGGTGTCTGATATCGAAGTATCGAACCGGCTGCGGCCCGTCTCGGAAGCGGGTGTCGAGAGTATCATCGCGTCCATTCAGGAAACTGGTGTGATGAAGGACGCCATACACCTGCGCCAGAAGAAGGGCGGAAAGCTGGTTCTGATCGCGGGCGGGCACCGGCTTGAGGCCGCAAAGCGGCTGGGGTGGACTGAGATAGAGGCGAAGGTCTGGGCCGATGTGACCGACGACTGGGCGCAGCTTATGGAGATTGATGACAATATCGCCGGGGCGGAACTTTGCCCGCTCGATACAGCTGTGTTTCTTGCTGCGCGAAAGCGGATTTATGAGAAGCTGCATCCTGAGAGCAAGCATGCTGTTGGTGCCGCACTGGCGGCAAAGCGGTGGGATGCGACGGACACGATGTCCGTCGCATTCACTGCGGCGACCGCCGAGAAATTCGGCATGTCGGATAGGCATGTGCGCCGCCTGATCGCCGCAGGCGGTCGCCTCGACCCGCGCGATATTGCGCTGCTGCGGAAAGCCCCCAAGCCGGTCACACTGAAAGACCTGGCTGAGATTGCCAAGATCAACGAAACTGTCGAGCGCTATGACGTGGTTGCGGCACTTTCTGAGGGGCGCGCGAAATCTGCCGCAGATGCGCGCAAGAAGCGCAATGCGGCTGACAAGAATGCCCCTATTGAAGACCCTGTTGAAGCCGCGTTCAATGCTCTGAAAAAAGCATGGTTGCGCGCGCCTATGGCCGCGAAGAAGCGCTTCCTGCTTGAGCATGCGTCCGAGGTCTGGGAGGCGACGGGCAACGGCGCTGCGCTGGGAGCCTGGGAGAAGGCCCTTGATGACGCTGGTGGCGCAGATGACAGCGCAGCCTTCACATCGCGGCGGGGGATCGCATGACCGAACTTATCCCCGCGAAAATCTGGTGGACGGCATCGGAGTTGGCAGAAGCCGGGCTGCCAGATCTGCCAGGCACACGACAAAACGTTGAGCGCTGGATCAAGTCCATCAACCTTCGTGCGCATCCTGATTTTGCGCGCAAGCGACAGGGGCGCGGTGGGGGCTGGGAATACCACTGGAAGGCGTTGCCGAGCCGCGCACAGCGCAAGCTGTTGAGTGAGGCTATCGCGCCAAGTGCCGCGCCCGCGCCCGCCCGCGATGAAGTATGGCAGTGGTTTGAGGGGTTGCCGGAGGCCGTTCAGGACAAGGCGCGGACGCGGCTGAAAATTATTCAGGCGGTTGAGGCGCTGGAAGGTCAGGAAGGCCGTTATATGGCAGTGGATGCTGTTGCGCGAATGGAAGATGTCAGTGCGCGTAGCATCTGGAACTGGTTGTCACTGATCGAAGGTGTGCGCCGAGATGACCGCTTGCCTTATTTGGCCCCGCGCCACCGTGCAGCCAAGCGTAAGGAGACCCGCGACGAGGTTGATCCGGATTTCATGGACTGGCTGAAGTCCGACTATCTTCGGCTGGCGCGGCCCAGTTTTGCGACCTGCTACCGGCGTGCCGTGCGTGTTGCGCAGTCAAAGGGTTGGGCAATCAGCCCCGAGCACACGATGCGGCGGCGCTACAAGGAACAGGTGTCACGCCCGACCGAAGTGTTGGCGCGCTATGGTCTGGAGAAGCTCAAGCGCATGTTTCCGGCGCAGGTACGGGATAAAACCGCGCTGCAGGCGCTGGAAGTGGTCAATGCCGATTACCACAAGTTCGATGTGTTCGTGCGCTGGCCCGGCGAGGCGAAGCCCGTGCGCCCGCAGATGGTGGCGTTTCAGGATATCTATTCCGGTCTAATCCTGTCGTGGCGGCTGGATCTGACGGCCAATTCCAATGGCGTCATGCTGGCTGCTGGCGACATGATCGAGGATTGGGGTATTCCGGAACATGTGGTTCTGGACAATGGTCGGGAATTCGCCGCCAAGCTGGTGACAGGCGGCACTCAGACACGGTTTCGTTTCAAGGTTCTGGAGGATGATATTCCGGGGCTGTTTGTCGCGCTTGATGTGAAGGTGCATTGGGCGACGCCCTATAGCGGGCAATCAAAGCCTATCGAGCGCGCGTTTCGTGACATGTGCGATGCGATCAGCCGCGATCCGCGTTTTGAGGGGGCCTGGACGGGCAACACCATCGACGCGAAGCCCGAGAATTACGGCAACCGCGCTATCCCGCTGGATCAGTTTCTGCGTGTGGTCGAGGAAGGCATTCAGGAACATAACCTGCGACAGGGGCGGCGTTCCGAGGTCGCTTGGGGGCGCAGTTTCCGCGAGGTGTTTGACGAGAGCTATGCGAGGGCACCAATCCGCAAGGCAACCGAGGCGCAGCGGCGTCTGTGGTTGATGGGAGCCAAAGGCCTGCGCGGCGATAGCCGGAGCGGTGAGCTGAAATTCCAGGGCAACCAATACTGGGCGGCATGGATGCATGAATTGGCAGGCAAGCGCGTGATTGCGCGATTTGATCCAGCGGACCTTTGGGATGGCCTGCATATTTACAGCATGGAGAACGCCTATCTTGGTCATGCGCCCGCGCGCGAAAAAGGCGGCTTCCTTTCGATTGATGAAGCCCGGCGCACGCAACGCGATCGCGCGGCGTATATCAAGGCCGAGCGTGTCGCCGTGGCCGCACATCGCAAGCTGAAGGCGCGTGATCTGGGGGCTGATCTGGATGCGGCACCCCTACCTGATGCAGCCCCTGCGGTCGAGGCCAAGATCGTGCGGCCCGTCTTTGAAAAGCGGCGCGGCGCTGATCCGGAGGCCCCGCGCGCTGATCTGTCGGCGGCACAGGCTGCAGTGGTGGCGGATCTGCAGACACGCCGCGCGAAACCAAATGACCAGAGCGAGAGTGATATCGAGCGCTTTAAGCGGGCGCTGGAGCTGGAGGCGAAGCGCGATGCCGGTGAGGCGCTTGCGCCAGAGCAGGAGCGTTTCCTGATGATGTATTCCCAGACGTCCGATTATCGGGCGCACAAGAAGATGATGGAAGATTTCGGGGCTTCCTACCTCGGATGAAGAACCGCCGGGGGCGGTGCAACGCCCACCGGCGGCAGAGCGGTAGAATGGAGATTAAGATGACAGACGAGAGGCAGCTTTACAATAGCGTCGCACCGCTGCGGAATGTAGCCGCACTGGTCGCATTGATAGACCGCGTGCAGAACAGGGCACTTGGTCTGCCGGGAATGGCCTGCTTTTATGGACCTTCGGGTTTCGGCAAAAGCACGGCAGCCGTGTATGCGGAGAACCGGTTTCAGGCATTTCAGGTTCAGGTCAAATCAGCATGGTCGAAAAAGAAGTTTTGTGAGGCCGTCCTGGGCGAGATGGCTGTCCGGCCTGCGCGCAGTATCGGGGACATGGTGGATCAGATATCCGAGCATCTGGCGATCACCGGTGCGCCGCTGCTGATCGATGAGGCCGACCATCTGGTCGCGCGCAAAATGATCGAGATCGTGCGCGATATCTATGAGGGATCACAGGCACCGGTAATCCTGATCGGCGAGGAATTGTTGCCCCAGAAGCTGAAGGAATGGGAGCGCGTCCATGGCCGCATGCTTGACTGGGTGGCGGCGGAACCTGGCACGATCGACGATGTGGAGAAGCTATTGCCGATCTATGCGCCCAGTGTGCGGTTTGATCGGGCACTTTGCGAGGCTATCCTGAAACACTCGCATCATTCCATCCGGCGGATCAGTGTCAATATCGCCAAAGTGGCCGAGCGCGCCAAAATCCTGGGGCGCGATGAGATGGGTGTTGGCGACTGGGATGCACGTCAGTTTTTCACCGGTGCAGCCCCCGCGCCCCGGAGGAATGTGGCATGAGTGGTCGGGTCACCCAGCGCAACGAAGCGCAGGCAACGCTGGCATGGAACGTAGCCCTGCGCAAAGGCGAATTCACCTATCAGGATATCTCGGCAGAGACGGGTATCGGCATAAGAAATACAACCAGTCTGGTGCGCAGTTGGGAGGCGCGCAATGCCGTGATGCGGATAGGCAGGATTGGCAATCGTCAAGGGTTTCGCGTCAGGCAAGACGAACGTCCGGTCGCGGCACGGCGGGACGGTACCGCAATGCGGCACGAAACTGCGGCAGGGAACATGTGGCGGGCGATGCGCGGGTTGCGCGTCTTCACGCCCACCGATATCGCCGCGCATTCGAATACGCCAACATGTCATGTGGCCCTGCCTGCGGCACAGGAATACTGCCAGATGCTGGCGCGCGCCGGATATCTGAAGGTCGAGCGCAAGGCGGTTCCCGGACGGCGCGAAGCGGCCTATCGGTTGATGCGCAACACGGGACCATTGCCGCCCCGTGAACGCCGGGTGCGCGCCGTCTACGATGATAACCTTTGCGAATTCACGCATATGGCAGGTGGCCAATGAGTGGGCCGTTAGAGGTTGCCCGCGACGCCTGGGGCGATGCCTTGCCTGATTGGGTGGAGCGCCTTGCCCTGCAATGTGCAGCCAGCAGTCAGAACAAGGTGGCACTGCGCCTTGATCGCTCTGCCGCCTTGGTCAGTCAGGTGCTGCGGAACAAATACCCCGGCGATCTGGCGCGGATTGAGGAGTTGTTTCGCGGGCATTTCATGGCTGAGACAGTGCGGTGTCCTGAGTTGGGTGCACTGCCCTTGCATGAGTGCCATGGCTGGATGGCCAAAGCGCGGCGGTTCCAGTCCTCCAACAGCCTGCGGGTGCGGATGTACCGCGCCTGTCAGCGCTGTCCAAGGTTCAGGAAAGGAGACAAAGATGCCGGAAAGTAAGCCAGCGCGGGCATTCGACGAGTTGCTGGCGCAGCATCAGATCGCTGAACTGACCCATCGCGCGCAGGAGCACGAAATGGCAGCTGCAATCCTGATTGTCGCCGCCCGGATTATCGGGGCAGCGGCGCTTGAAGATGATGCTTCATTCGAACAAAACCTTGCTCGTTTCCGCACCGATGCGCGTTTCGCGCGAAGCCAGATGCGGGCAACAATGCAGGCCAAAGCGATGATCGATCGGGCGCGCGGAGGTGGCTATGCCCATTGACCGCTGGACAGAGGCCGAGATGTTGCGGTTGGCTGCGCGCGGAGTGCTGAAGGTTGACCTTCTGGGGATGCGCGGCACCACGCTTGTGACCTGCGACGAACTGGCCGCGATGGCGGCTGTACTCGCCTTGTCGGGCGCACTGCCCGATGAACTTCTTACCCCGAAAACTCTTTCAAAAGGAACTGACTGATGTCTGAGCATACCCCTATGCCAATCCCCGACGGCCGCGTTGAAGTGGGCGGGAAAACCTACATGCCCGACACCAAGGGCAATCTCGTCCCCGTCGAACTGATCGCGCCCGCGACACAGCTGGAAGATGAGACTGTGCGCAAGATCATGAGCTACGCCGTAGACCTGTCCGAGCAAGTTGCACGGTTCAAGGGCCATACGTTCGAAGACCTTGGCGCGCTGGAAGCACTGCTCGGCCAAGAATATGGTGTCACCAAGGGCGGTGCCAAAGGCAACAAGACCTTCATGAG